>CP085928.1:0-300000 GCA_020735665.1 Lachnospiraceae bacterium GAM79 | reverse complement strand
TTTGCTCCGAGTTCTGTTCCGTTCTTGATGTTTGCTCTGAAAATATCTCCTGTTGAGATATGAGGTACTCCGTACTTCTCAGCGATCATTTTAGCCTGTGTACCTTTGCCTGCGCCTGGTGCACCTAACATAATTATCTTCATATATAACCTCCATTTTTTATTTTCCTGCGGGATACATTCATTGCAATCCCTCCTGTTATCAGCCCGTCCTCCAAATGAACAAGCCATAGATACTTATACTATAATACACGAATAGGAAGTGCACAAGTGTACACTCCCATTTTTCGTGTTTTTTATATCTTTATCTTACAATTAATCTAATAAGAATCCCTGATAATGTCTTACTAACATCTGTGATTCCAGACTCTTCATGGTTTCAATTACAACACCAACTACGATGATGATGGATGTTCCACCGAATGAAACATTTACACTGAAAAATCCGTTAAAGAACATTGGAATCATCGCAACGATCAAAAGACCAACTGCTCCGATAAATATAATATAGTTCAGTATTTTATTTAAATAGTCCTGGGTTGGCTTACCCGGTCGGATACCCGGTACAAAACCACCGCTCTTCTTCATATTATTTGCAATCTCCATCGGATTGAAGGTAATTGCTGTATAGAAATAAGCGAAGAAGAACACAAGTAAGATATATACTGCCAATCCAAGGAATCCCCAAGGATAGTTCGCATTAAACCAGTATGACTGGCTCATTCCCTGAAGGATCTTAGCACCGACACCGGATGGACTCTTTCCAAATAAACTTGTTATAATAGAAGGAATCGCCATCAGTGAAGAAGCGAAGATTACAGGAATAACGCCTGCTGTATTTACCTTAAGTGGAATGTTGGAGGACTGACCTCCCATCTGCTTTCTACCCTGAACTTTCTTTGCATACTGTACAGGAATCTTTCTTTCAGCTCCCTGAAGCATACATACAAGAATGGTTACACATACAACAATTGCAACAACCAAAAGTGCAATTAGACACATTCTGACCGGATCTTTGTCTTTGATGAACTGTGTGTAAATATTCTTGAAATCATTTGGCATGGTTGATACGATGTTGATCAACAGGATAATGGAAATACCATTTCCCACACCACGATCTGTTACACGCTCGCCAAGCCACATTACAAACGCACTACCACCGGTAAGGATAACGATCATTGTCAATACTGTCCAAAAATTGTAGCTGTCCATGAATCCTTTTCTTCCGAAATTGATCGCAAGACCTGCACTTTCCAGAATTGCGAGACCGATCGTTAAAAAACGGGTAATTGCTGTAATTTTCTTTCTTCCGTCTTCACCATCTTTCTGCATCTCTTCCAGAGCAGGAATTGCTATGGTAAGAAGCTGAATGATAATGGAAGCTGTAATATATGGTGTTACGTTCAATGCAAATATTGACATCTGATCGAACGATCCTCCGGTAAATGAGCTGAACAGATTAAAAGAATCTCCAAGTGCATTGCTCAGATACTCTTTAATTGCATCAGCACGGATTCCCGGTACAGTAATCAGGCTTCCCAGCCTGACTACTATAAGAACAAAGAATGTGTATAATAATTTCTGTCTTAATTCCTTTACTTTGAATGCATTGATAAAGGTTTTAAACATTATTAGATCACCTCTGCTTTTCCGCCAAGAGCTTCAATCTTCTCGACTGCTGACTTTGAAAAAGCATTTGCCTTAACTGTAAGCTTCTTTGTTAACTCTCCATTTCCAAGAATCTTAACTCCATCACGTGGATTCTTTACGATACCGCATTCAACAAGTGTATCTACTGTAACCTCTGCTCCATCCTCGAAACGATCAAGAACTGAAACATTGATTGCAACGATATCTTTGTGATTGATACATGTAAATCCTCTCTTAGGGATTCTTCTATATAAAGGCATCTGTCCGCCTTCAAATCCTGGTCTAGGTGATCCTGAACGTGCCTTCTGACCCTTATGGCCCTTACCTGCAGTCTTACCATTTCCTGAACCATGACCACGGCCTACTCTGAAATTAGTACTATGCTTAGAACCTTCTGCTGGCTTTAATGTTGATAAATTCACGACCTGCACCTCCTTCAAATATAATTAAATCTCTTCTACCTTTACTAAATAACTAACCTGCTTAACCATACCAAGAGTTGCAGCATTGTTAGGAAGTTCAACTGACTTGTTTACCTTCTTAAGTCCTAATGCTTCTACAGTTCTCTTATGCTTTGGTACGCATCCGATTGGTGATTTTACTAAAGTAACTTTTAACTTATCTGCCATCTTATAATACCTCCTTAGTTAAGTATCTCATCAACAGATTTTCCACGAAGTCTTGCGATTTCTTCCGGAGTCTTGATCTCTGAAAGACCTTTGATCGTTGCAAGAACTACGTTCTGTTTGTTGTTTGATCCTAAGGATTTTGTACGGATATTCTTGTATCCGGCAAGCTCAAGTACGTTACGGGCAGGACCGCCGGCGATAATACCGGTACCTTCTGGAGCTGACTTAAGCAATACTGTTGCGCTACCGAATTCTCCGTTCCAATCATATGGGATACTTCCGTTTTCATTTACAGGAACTGTAACAAGGTGCTTAGCTGCATCTTCCTTACCCTTACGGATAGCTTCTGGAATTTCTACAGCCTTACCAACGCCTACGCCTACATGACCGTTTTTGTCACCAACAACTACAAGACATGCAAATCTAGAATTACGTCCGCCCTTAACAACCTTAGTTACACGTTTGATATCTACTACTTTATCTTCTAATTCTAATTTACTAGCATCAATTATTTCACGCTTCATATGTTGTTCTTCCTCCTTCTTAGAATTCTAGACCAGCTTCTCTTGCTGCATCTGCTAATGCCTGAACCTTACCCTGGTAGATGAATCCTCCTCTGTCAAATACAACAGTCTTGATTCCCTTTTCCAGTGCTCTTTCAGCAACGACTTTACCAACGTATGCTGCTGCATCTACATTATCTGTCTGCTCAAGTGCTTCCTTGATTGACTTCTCTACTGTTGATGCTGCTACAATTGTGTTTCCAACTGAATCATCAATAATCTGAGCGTACATATGATTATTACTTCTGAAAACTGCTAAACGTGGTCTATCTGCTGTTCCAGCTAAATGATTACGAACACGCATATGCTTCTTAATACGAACTTCGCTTCTTGATTCTTTATTAACCATCTTATCTCACTCCTTTATTATTTCTTACCAGTCTTACCAACTTTACGTCTGATAGTCTCGTCAACATACTTGATACCTTTGCCCTTGTAAGGTTCCGGTGCTCTCTTTTCTCTGATCTCTGCTGCATACTGACCAACTTTTTCCTTGTCAATACCAACAACTGAAATCTTGTTACCATCAACCTTTACTTCGATACCTTCTGGGTCAACCATCTCAACTGGATGTGAATAACCAAGAGCAAGAACTAATTTATTGCCCTGCTTCTGAGCTCTATAACCTACACCGTTTACTTCCAGATCCTTAACATAACCCTCTGTAACACCAACGATCATGTTGTGGATAAGTGTTCTGGTAAGTCCGTGTAAAGACTTCATCTTCTTTAAATCATTAGGTCTTGAAACTGTAATTACATCAGCTTCTAACTTAATATCCATTTCTGCCGGGAGAACTCTCTCAAGTGTTCCCTTTGGTCCTTTAACAGTCACTTTATTATTTTCTGCGATATCTACAGTCACTCCTGCAGGTACAGCGATAGGCATTCTTCCGATACGTGACATTTCGCCTTCCTCCTTAAAATTTATAATATTTGTATTTGTGCTGCATGGAGTGTATCCATGCAGGCTTTAACCTCCGGTATTTTTCAGGAAATGATGCCGGAGGAATGTTTTATCAGCTTTCGCACTAACTTCGCACGGCGCTTTCAGCTTGTGCTCACTAAGTGCTCTAATGACATCCACTCGAACTAAACTCATCCATCGTCTTCGACTCGTATTCGTTAAGTCTCGGGATGGGCTTTCGCACTAACTTCGCACGGTGCTTTCAGCTTGTGCTCACTAAGTGCTCTAATGACATCCACTCGAACTAAACTCATCCATCGTCTTCGACTCGTATTCGTTAAGTCTCGGGATGGGCTTTCGCACTAACTTCGCACGGCGCTTTCAGCTTGTGCTCACTAAGTGCTCAATGCCTACCAAACAAATGCTAATACTTCGCCACCAACATTCTGCTTTCTTGCTTCCTTGTCAGTAAGTACACCTTTGTTTGTTGAAATAATTGCAGTTCCGAGTCCACCAAGTACTCTTGGAAGCTCATCCTTACTTGCATATACACGAAGACCCGGCTTAGAGATTCTCTTAAGGCCTGTGATGATCTTCTCGTTCTTATCTACACCATACTTCAATGTAATTTTGATTGTCTCAAACTTACCATCTTCGATAATGTCTACTGCCTGAACATATCCTTCTGATAAAAGGATGTCAGCAATAGCCTTTTTCATCTTTGAAGCAGGGATCTCTACTGTATCATGCTTTGCTGTGTTAGCATTACGAATTCTTGTAAGCATATCTGCTATTGGATCGCTCATTGACATAATATTTCTTCCTCCTTCTATCTCTTACCAGCTTGATTTCTTAACGCCAGGGATCTGTCCCTTGTATGCTAATTCACGGAAGCAGATTCTACAGATTCCGTATTTCTTTAATACTGAGTGTGGACGTCCACAAATCTTGCAACGTGTATATTCTCTTGATGAGAACTTCTGTTTACGCTGCTGTTTAACTTTCATTGCTGTCTTAGCCATAACGAATCTTCCTCCTTTAATTATTTGCTGTAAGGCATACCAAATAATGTTAACAGTTCACGACCTTCTTCGTCTGTCTCTGCTGTTGTAACAAAGATGATATCCATACCTCTGACTTTATCAATCTTATCGTACTCGATTTCCGGGAAAATAAGCTGTTCCTTGATACCTAAAGCATAGTTACCTCTGCCATCGAAACCATTAGGATTAACACCTCTAAAGTCACGTACACGAGGAAGTGCAAGGTTTACAAGACGATCTAAGAACTCATACATCTTCTCGCCACGAAGTGTTACTTTACATCCGATAGGCATTCCTTCTCTTAACTTGAAGTTAGCAACGGACTTTCTCGCACGTGTAACAACTGCCTTCTGACCAGCGATTGTTTCAAGATCCTTGATAGCTGCGTCTAAAACTTTAGCATTTTCTCTTGCTTCACCAACGCCCATGTTAATAACGATCTTATCAAGCTTTGGGATCTGCATTACATTTTTATATCCAAATTTTTCAGTCATGGCGCTTTTGATTTCAGCGTCATACTTTTCTCTAAGTCTACTCAACTAAGACGACCTCCTTCCAATTAATCTATCTTCTCTGTTTTGCCATCTACTTTAGCAACACGGACTTTATCTTTACCTGTTCCTTCAAAACCAACTCTTACCGGCTTGCCTTTGTAAAGATACATTACATTGGAGATGTCCATTGGAGCTTCCATTTCGATAATTCCGCCTGCCTGGTTAGCCATGCTTGGCTTGCTGTGCTTAAATACTTTATTTACGCCTTCAACGACTACAGTACCGTTCTTCTTGTCAACACGAAGGACCTTGCCTTCTTTGCCTTTGTCCTTGCCGGCAATAACCTGTACCATATCATCTTTCTTAATCTTTAATGTTGCCATGGTCTACACCTCCTTATAATACTTCAGGTGCAAGTGAGACAATCTTCATGAACTTCTTGTCTCTTAACTCTCTTGCAACTGGTCCAAAGATACGTGTTCCTCTTGGATTTAAATCGTCTTTTATAATAACTGCTGCGTTCTCATCAAACTTGATGTATGAACCATCCTTACGACGAGCGCCCTTCTTTGATCTTACTACTACGGCCTTAACAACATCACCTTTTTTAACAACTCCGCCTGGTGTTGCGTCTTTAACAGAGGCAACGATGATATCGCCGATATTTGCATATCTTCTTACTGAGCCGCCTAAAACTCTGATGCAAAGGAGCTCTTTGGCACCAGTATTATCAGCAACTTTAAGTCTTGTTTCCTGCTGAACCATTTTATTTGCCTCCTTATTTAGCCTTCTCTATAATCTCAACAAGTCTCCATCTCTTATCCTTTGATAAAGGTCTTGTTTCCATAACTCTTACTCTATCGCCAATATTGCACTCATTCTTCTCATCATGAGCCTTTAACTTGTAAGTTCTCTTTACGATCTTTCCATAAAGAGGATGCTTAACATTATCTACGATAGAAACAACGATTGTCTTGTCCATCTTGTCACTTGTAACGATACCTACACGTGTTTTTCTCAGATTTCTTTCCACAATATATTCCTCCTTCTAAGATAATTAAGCATTAGCCTTCTGGGCTATAACTGTCTGTATTCTTGCAATATTCTTTCTTACATCTTTGATTCTGCTTGTGTTCTCTAACTGATTTGTAGCATTCTGGAATCTTAAGTTAAATAATTCCTTCTTTGCAGCTACTAATTCGTTCTGAAGCTCATCAACAGATTTAGCATTTAATTCGTTCATATAGTCCTTAGTTTTCACTGCCTGCTACCTCCTCTAATTCTTCTTTTGAAACGATCTTACACTTAAGTGGAAGCTTGTGCATAGCAAGTCTTAAAGCTTCTTTTGCTACTTCTTCAGGTACGTCTGCAATCTCAAACATAACTCTGCCCGGCTTAACAACTGCTACCCAGTACTCAAGTGCTCCCTTACCTGAACCCATACGAGTTTCAGCCGGCTTAGCTGTAACTGGCTTATCAGGAAAGATCTTGATAAATACTTTACCACTACGCTTCATATATCTTGTCATCGCAATACGGGCTGCTTCGATCTGGTTTGACTTGATCCATGCAGGCTCAAGTGCTACTAAACCATACTGACCGTTTGTAATCTTATTGCCTCTAAGTGCCTTACCAGCCATAGTTCCTCTGAACTGCTTACGACGCTTTACTCTCTTAGGCATTAACATTATTTATCCGCTCCTTCCTTATTTCCTTTTACAGGAAGTACTTCACCATGGTAAACCCATGTCTTAACACCAACTTTACCAAATGTTGTGTCTGCTTCAGCAAAACCATAATCAATGTCAGCACGAAGTGTCTGAAGAGGAATTGTTCCCTGGCTGTAGAACTCTGTTCTAGCCATATCAGCACCACCAAGACGTCCTGAGCATGAAGCCTTGATACCAAGTGCTCCGGTTTTCATTGTTCTGCTCATGCATGACTTCATTGCTTTTCTGAATGAGATACGATTCTCAAGCTGTGCTGCAATGTTCTCAGCTACTAACTGTGCGTCTGCATCCGGCTTCTTGATTTCTTTTACATCGATGAACAGCTTCTTATCTGTAAGCTTCTGTGCATCTGCTTTGATCTTTTCGATTCCAGCTCCGCCCTTACCGATGATAACACCAGGCTTAGCTGTATATAATGCAACCTTTACTCTGTCTGCAGCTCTCTCGATCTCAATTTTTGAGATGTTTGCATTGTAAAGTGTCTTCTTTAAATAAGTTCTGATTTTATGATCTTCTACAAGGTTGTTAGAAAATTCATCATTCTTTGTGTCAGCATACCATCTTGAATCCCAATCTTTGATAACGCCGACTCTTAAACCATGAGGATTAACTTTCTGTCCCATTATTTACCTCCTATCTCTCGTCAAGCACGATTGTGATGTGACTTGTTCTCTTCTCGATTCTATATGCTCTACCCTGGGCTCTTGGATGAACTCTCTTCATTGTAGGTCCCTTGTTAGCGTAGCACTCTGCTACATAAAGGTCCTCTGCCTTAAGTCCATTGTTGTTTTCAGCATTTGCGATTGCTGACTTTAACAGCTTCTCTATAACACTTGAACCATATCTTGGGTTGTATGCCAGAATACCAAGTGCAGTCTGAACATCCTTACCTCTGATGGCATCTAATACGAAACAAGCCTTTGTTACTGACACTCTTGCATATGATACCTTAGCTGATGGTCTGGTATCTTTATTCTCATTTCTGAGTCTCTTATCATGGGATCTATGTCCTTTAGCCATGATTTAGTCCTCCTTTCAAATATTCCAAATATTATTTTCTACCCTTCTTTTCGTCTTTACCATGGCCTCTGTAGGTTCTGGTAACTACGAACTCACCAAGCTTATGTCCAACCATGTCTTCTGTAACATATACAGGTACATGCTTTCTTCCATCATGAACTGCGATTGTATGACCTACGAATGATGGGAAAATTGTTGAACGTCTTGACCAGGTCTTAACAACTTCTTTGCTATTGCTTGCATTCATAGCATCTATCTTCTTGAGTAAATGCTCATCTGCGAATGGTCCTTTTTTTAATGAACGAGCCATTGTCATACCTCCTTATTAACTATTTAATGCTCTTGCCGTCTCTTCTTCTTACGATCATCTTATTAGACTGCTTGTTCTTCTTTCTTGTCTTTAATCCCATTGCTGGCTTACCCCATGGAGTTGAAGGGCCTGAACGACCGATTGGTGCTCTACCTTCACCACCACCATGTGGATGGTCATTAGGGTTCATAACAGAACCACGAACTGTTGGTCTAACGCCCATGTGACGTTTACGTCCGGCTTTACCAATGTTAACAAGGCCATGCTCAATGTTTCCTACCTGACCGATTGTTGCACGGCAGATGATTGGAACCATTCTCATTTCGCCTGAAGGAAGTCTTAATGTTGCATACTTTCCTTCCTTAGCCATAAGCTGTGCTGAGTTACCTGCTGAACGAACAAGCTGTCCGCCCTTACCTGGGTATAACTCGATGTTGTGTACTAATGTACCAACCGGAATATTCTGAAGTGGGAGGCAGTTACCAACTTTGATCTCTGCTTCAGCACCACTCATAAGAACATCTCCTACTGCTAACTTATAAGGAGCAAGGATGTATCTCTTCTCGCCATCAGCATAGAACAGAAGTGCAATGTTTGCTGATCTGTTCGGATCATATTCGATTGCATTAACTGTTGCTGGAATTCCATCCTTATCGTTTCTCTTGAAATCTATAATTCTGTATTTACGTTTCTCACCACCGCCGTGATGTCTAACTGTGATCTTTCCCTGATTATTACGACCAGCTGTCTTGCTCATTGATACAACGAGTGATTTCTCAGGTGTTGATTTTGTGATCTCTGAAAAATCAAGACCGGTCATATTTCTTCTGGAAGGTGTATATGGGTTATATGTCTTAATTCCCATTTTTGTTCTCCTTTCGGTTCAATTTATTGTCACGCTTTTTTGCGTATAAATCTGTTTCGTTATTTTACAGTCCTTCGAAAATTTCGATCTCTTTGCTTGCTTCTGTAAGTTTAACGATTGCTTTCTTGTACTTGTCTGTTCTTCCAAGTGTTACGCCACGTCTTTTAACCTTACCGTCATTGTTCATGGTGTTAACCTTAGCAACTTCTGTTCCTTCGAACATCTTCTCTACAGCTTCTTTGATCTGAGCCTTTGTTGCTTCCGGGTGTACAAGAAATGTGTACTTCTTCTCTGCCATTGCATTCATACTTTTCTCTGTGATTACAGGCTTAAGTATAACGTCATAATATTTGATGTCTGCCATTATGCGTACACCTCCTCAATTGCTGCTACAGCATCCTTTGTAAGAACAAGCTTATCATACTTAAGAATGTCATATACACTCAGTGAGTTTGTAGCTGTTGTCTTAACTGTTGGAATGTTGTTTGCTGAAAGAACAACTTTGTCGTTCTTATCCTTTGTTACTACTAATGACTTAGGAGCTTTAAGATTTGCAAGGATCTTTGCGAATACGCTTGTCTTAACCTCTTCTAATTCAATCTTGTCAACTACAACAAGTTTATCTTCTGCAAGCTTTGCTGAAAGTGCTGACTTCATAGCAAGCTGCTTTTCTTTCTTATTCATCTTAACTGAATAATCTCTTGGCTTTGGTGCGAATACAACTCCGCCGCCTGTCCACTGTGGAGATCTTGTTGAACCCTGTCTTGCATGACCTGTTCCTTTCTGTCTCCATGGCTTTCTTCCACCACCTGATACTTCAGAACGAGTCTTTGCGCTCTGTGTACCCTGACGGCTATTTGCCTGCTGGCCAACTACAGCCAGATGCATTAAATGTTCATTTATCTCTACACCGAATACAGAATCATTGAGTTCTAATGTCTCAACTTCTTTTCCTTCGATGTCATAAACCTTAACTGATGCCATTTTCGTTCCTCCTTCCTAAAGACTACTTGCCAGTCTTTACTGTATCCTTAATCATTACTAATGATTTCTTTGGTCCCGGAACTGCGCCCTTTACCAAAATAACATCATTTTCTACATCTATCTTAACTACCTCAAGGTTCTGGATTGTAACTCTTACGCTACCCATATGTCCAGGCATCTTCTTACCTTTGAATACTCTACCCGGTGTAGTAGCTGAACCGTTTGAACCTGCATGTCTGTGATACTTGGAACCATGTCCTGAAGGACCTGACTTTAAGCCGTGTCTCTTAAGACCACCTGCATATCCCTTACCTTTTGTCTTTGCTGTAACGTCGATCTTGTCTCCTTCAGCAAATACATCGGCTTTGATCTCTGCACCAAGTTCGTACTGAGCACAGTCATCAAGTCTGAACTCTCTGTAGAAAGTCTTAGGTGTTGTGTTTGCTTTCTTTGCATGTCCAACTTCTGCCTTACCAGCACCATGTGGGTTTCTGATTACTTTCTTTCCTGATACGTCTTTTGTTGTGATTCTTTCTTTCTTTTCGCCGAATCCTACCTGAATTGCATCATAACCGTCATTCTCAACTGTTTTTACCTGGGTTACAACACATGGACCAGCCTGTAAAACTGTTACCGGCACTAACACGCCGTTTTCGTCGAAAATCTGAGTCATTCCGACTTTTGTTGCTAAAATAGCTTTCTTCATTTTAAGTTTTCCTCCTAATTTAATTCACAGCGGATTGTTTTAACAATCATACTAAATTACATCCTTCGGATGCATTAGGTTACTGCTTATGCACTGCTTCGTGCTATGTTTGTTTTTGTGATTTGATTAGTTCACTTCTAATTTTTTTGTGGCTGATTATTTCATCTTTACGTCGATGTATACGCCAGCTGATAAATCGATCTTCTGTAATGCATCAATTGTCTTCTGTGTTGGTGCAATTACGTCGATTAATCTCTTATGAGTTCTCTGCTCGAACTGTTCTCTTGAATCTTTGTACTTATGAACAGCTCTGAGGATTGTGATCTTCTCAACCTTTGTAGGCATTGGAACCGGTCCGCTGACTTTAGCTCCTGTCTTTTTAACAGTATCGATGATCTGTCCAGCAGCCTGATCGATAAGTTTGTGGTCGTACGCCTTCAATGTGATTCTCATAATCTGATTTGCCATAAAAAAAGCCGCCTCCTTTTCGCACTTTTTAATAGTACAACAAGTGGTGACTGTACACTCTCCCGTGTGTATCCTGAATTAAATCAGAATCAACACGTCGTTTCTATCCTTTTGATAGACAGTTATTGGTACAGTGACTTGTCGTCAGTAATTCTTTATTGACATTCGCTCCACGAAAAACCTGTATCTATGCGATACAGCAACCTCCGTTTCAACGCTATCATGTCACAGCACGTTTGATTATATAACACGTTTTTGCGGAATGCAAGCATTTTTTCTATATTTTTCAAGAAATTTTTTATTATATTCCCCTGCATTTTTTATCCGTCATACTGTTATATTTTATCTGTTTCTTCTATATATAATGCACAATAGAACCGCTATCGCTTATTTCATTCTATAATACACAATGAAAAGCAATCTCTTATTTCAGCTTAAAGCTCTGCTTCAGCTTCACGCCCTTGTTATTATAAATTTCCAGCTTCGGGAAACTTAAAAGAAAAGCGATATCCGATGCGTAACCATAATTTCTGGTATCAAACCGTTCGAATTCTTCTGATAATGCATCAAACAGCTCCTGCATATCATCTATCTTGTTATTCCGTTCTGACAGATACGCCGTTATAAAGTGTTCTACATTTTCCCGATCATCGATCATCTCCAGATAATACCGCTCTCCATCTTTATAGAACTGAATATCTTTTCCATTTTTCAGAATCAGTTCTTCCATGCTGGTATAACCATAATTTCTGGTATCAAATTCCGTATGCAGCTTCGTGAGCTTGTGTATCAGCCCTGACAACTCTGTACATATACCCGAAGCTCTTTCTTCTATTATAATGCGATAGACATCGGATATAATTTCCGATAACGGTGTCAGACACCGCTCCGGTTCATACCCCTGCAAAATATCTATATAACAGAAGCGATTACATCTGCGGATAAATGCTTCGCTGTGTGCGTCACTGCCCAATACCCGAATATCCTTGCCCTGCTCCTGTGCCTTTACAACTGCCGCCAGGATCGTATCATCATTGGTCACGATATCGATTCCTTCGATCTGTCTATCAAACGCACAAGCGACCAATTCTGTTATAAAAGTGCAGCTGGCACGATTTCCTCGTTCTTCTGCTCCCACCATGCGAAATCCCTGCTTCTGCAGTTCTTCTTTCGAAGTCTTTGAAACATAGCCGCATGCCAGACGATCGATCAGATCATCCTGCATCATGATCTCTCTGCATACAAGCGGTGCATAAACGGTATCCACTGTATTACAATCATACATCAAAATTCGTTTCATGAATGGCTCCTTTCTTCCGTCATCACAAGCTGCATCAGGGTCTGGCGAATGCCAAAGGTCCGGCACAACCGGTCCGCTTCTTCTTTTGCCCGTTCCCGTTTTTCCTCTGATACTGGTTTCTTCACTGCCCGGATCAAAATATTTTTAGGTGAGTGTTCAATATCAATAAATTCCAACAAATCCGTCTTATATCCGCAATATTCCAGCACACATCCACGGATCGCATCAGTCATCAATGCCGCTGTCCGTTCCTTGATGATTCCGTACTTGGTCAGTGCCGACAACTCCTCCGACCGGATCTGTTTATTTAACTCATGCTGGCAACACGGAACAGATAAGATGTATGTCGTGTTCCAGCAGATCGCATTGTAGAGCGCATAGTCAGTTGCCGTATCACAGGCATGCAAGGTCACTACCATATCAACCTTACGGTCTGTCCGGTATCCATTGATATCACCGATCTCAAACTTCAGATCCGTATATCCGCATTTTTCTGCCAGCTTATTACAATTCTTTATTACCTGTTCTTTCAGATCAAGCCCGGTAATATGCGCCGTCATATGACGGATCTCTACTATATAATAGTATAAGAAGAAAGTCAGATAGGATTTGCCGCATCCAAAATCAATAATATTGATCTCATCACCTTTATAAGACTTCAGTACATCATCTACCATCTCGATAAAGCGGTTGATCTGGCGGAACTTATCATACATGGAAGAAACCACTTTTCCTTCTTTGGTAAATATTCCAAGCTCCCGGAATGCAGGAATATCCATCCCCTCATCCAGAATATATTTCTTCTTGCGATTATTACCGCCAACCGATATCGTCTTATTCTCCGCCTGTCTGCGGCTGACTGCCAGATTTCCTTTTTTGCCTGCTTTTACATCATAATCTGTCGTCAAAGAAAATGCATTCATCTGCTTAAACTCTGCCGGAAAATGCATCGCAATATGCTCTGCCAGCCTTCCTTCTTCGATATTCTCGTGAAAGACCTGCGTCTGTGTATATTTCTCAAGCTGATATGCATTTCTGCCCTTTAATACCTTCCGGGCAAATACGATCTTCTTGTATTCTCCCTTTCCATTGCTCAGTACGACCTTATGTGGATGTGTCTCCGCGATCTCTTTTATAATATCCATATGCTTCTCCATGTTTTCTGTCTTGTATCTACTTATCATTTTATGAAACACAGCTCATGCAATGTTCTTCACAAAATCAACATTCTCGCAAGCAAATAATTTGGTATTCATCATATCAAAAATTATCTATTGCAATTATATATTTTTGTTTTGCTCTACTGCTGTGATTTTATCACCCCGGCAGATATCGGTCAATTTGTTTTCCTTATATCCTAATTTCATTTTCTTTCCATGCAGATTTCATCGTTGACTTGAAAATGACCGCACCTTATAATATAGTAGTTTTATATAAACATTTCAAACGAAACGAGGATATCGATTATGTGGACAGCAGATCACTGGCAGGATTATGAAGTAATAGATTGTTCAGATGGAGAAAAACTGGAACGATGGGGCAAATATATTCTCCTTCGTCCGGACCCACAGGTTCTGTGGTCAACTCCCAAAACAGATAAACGCTGGAAGCAGTTAAATGGTCACTACCACCGCAGCAATAAGGGCGGCGGCGAATGGGAGTTCTTTAACCTTCCGCAGCAATGGTCGATTCATTATAAGGATCTGACCTTTAACCTGAAACCATTCAGCTTCAAACACACCGGTCTGTTTCCGGAACAGGCAGCCAACTGGGACTGGTTCTCTGACCTGATCCGTTCATCCAAAAAGAAAGAGATCAAGGTATTAAATCTTTTCGCTTACACCGGCGGTGCAACCTGTGCGGCAGCAAAAGCAGGTGCTGCGGTTACTCATGTTGACGCTTCTAAGGGCATGGTTACATGGGCAAAGGAAAATGCAGTCTCATCCGGACTTGGCGATGCTCCGATCCGCTGGATCGTTGATGACTGCGTAAAATTTGTAGAACGTGAGATCCGCCGTGGCAATCACTATGATGCGATCATCATGGATCCGCCATCTTACGGCAGAGGCCCAAAGGGCGAGATCTGGAAGATTGAAGAAAAGATACATCCGTTTATCAAGCTGTGTAGCGAGCTGCTCTGCGATGATCCGCTTTTCTTCCTGGTCAATTCCTATACGACCGGGCTTGCACCAGCCGTTCTTACCTATATGATATCAACCGAGGTACAGTCTAAATTCGGCGGCCATGTTATCTCCGACGAAGTAGGACTTCCGGTTACAGGCTCCGGTCTGGTACTGCCATGCGGTGCTGCCGGAAGATGGAGTAAATAAACAAATACGGGACAGACATTAAAAATAATGCCTGCCCCGTATTTATTTTCTATAATCCTACCAGTTTCTCTCGTCCATATCCAGATATGTCTTATGCGTTCCGACATATTTATAGGCCGGACGGATGATCTTACCGGCATTTACCAGCTCTTCTATTCTATGTGCACTCCAGCCTGCAATTCTTGCGATTGCGAAGATCGGAGTGAACAGTTCGATCGGTATATCAAGCATACGATATACAAATCCACTGTAGAAATCGACATTTGCCGAGATAACGGAGTTTCGTTTCTTAGCAAGAAGTTCCATGGCGATACGTTCAATATCTGTGTACAGCTTGAATTCCTCCTGCATACCTTTTTCTTCTGCAAGTCTTCCAGCATAACGTTTCAGGATCTTGGCTCTTGGATCGGACACCGTATAAACAGCATGTCCCATACCATAGATCAGACCGCTATGATCAAAGCCCTTCTTATCAAGCAGTCCCTGAAGATATTCACGGATCGCCGCTTCATCGCTCCAGTCTTTTACATGAGCCTTCAAGTCATCCATCATCTGCTGAACCTTCAGGTTCGCACCACCATGCTTCGGTCCTTTTAAAGAACCAAGAGAACCGGCAACGGTTGAATAGGTATCAGTTCCGGTTGATGATATAACATGTGTTGTAAATGTGGAGTTGTTACCACCACCATGCTCTGAATGAAGCACCAGACAGATATCCAGTACCTGCGCTTCAAGCTCAGTATACTTCTTATCCGCACGGATCAGGCGAAGGAAATTCTCTGCTGTCGAAAGGCCCGGCTTCGGATTGTGAATGATAAGACTCTTATCCTGATAATAATGCTTATAGCCCTGATAGCCATATGCAGCGATCAGCGGAAACTGTGCAATCAGTTCCATACTTTGACGAAGGACATTTCGAATGCTGATGTCATCCGGGCAGTCATCATATGAATATAAAGTAAGCACACAACGCTGTAAGACATTCATCATATTCTTACTTGGTGCTTTTAAAATCACATCACGAGCAAACTTTCTTGGGAGCTCCCGGAACGTCTCCATCAATTCCTTAAATTTATTAAACTGAGTTCTGGTCGGCAGTTCACCGAATAAAAGCAGATAGATTGTCTCCTCAAAGCCGAACTTGCTTCCGTGGAATCCACGTTCCAGATCTTCGATATTATATCCCTGAATATAGAGTCTTCCATCTGCCGGCACCAGCTCACCATCCTGAACTGCAAAACCGGATACATCTGAAATCTCTGTCAGACCTGTTAAGACACCTTTTCCATTTGAATCACGAAGGCCTCTCTTAACATCATATGTAACATAGAGGTTCTGATCGATCGTACCTGAATCATTGCAATAACCAACCAGTTCATCTAAAATTTTCTCGTACTCTGCACTTCCCTTTTCCAAACCTCTATCTCCTTTCGAATATAGTATTTAAGCCAAGCTTAAGTTTATCAAACTTTCGCCTGGCTTGCAAGACTATTTCGCTGCCTGTAAGGCAGTCTCATCTATTTCTATAATATATTTTTCAAATGCATTTATGATCGTGGTATCCAGGTATCTGGATTCCCGTACAAAATCCCTGCCATAATTACTATGCACATGACCATGTACCAGATACTGCGGATGATAGTCTTCGATCATTGTCCGGAAGCACTTGAAACCGGTATGACAAAGATCCTCGGAATCATTGATCCGATACGCAGGGGCATGCGTGATCATAATATCAAATCCACGATGTTTTCTTATCTGCCGACCCAGCTTACGAATGCGCTTCTCCATTGCTTTCTCGGTATACTGATGCGGTGCACCATTGTACTGATACTCCATACAGCCTCCAAGGCCCAGAATCCGTATTCCTTTATATACATAGATTCGATCGTCGATGCAGATACAACCATCCGGTGGTGTGTCTGCATAACAGGTATCGTGGTTCCCATATACATACAGAACCGGAGCATGTGTAAATGTCGCAAGGAACGACAGATACTGCGGTGCCAGGTCGCCGCAGGAAATGATCAGGTCAATTCCTTCTAATTTTTTCTTATCAAAATAATCCCATAGGTATTTTGATTCTGCATCCGCAAGAACAAGAATCTTCATATCCGTATCTCCGTGTTTTCTTTTCTTTTCTACGAAACTGTACCCCGCCTGTTTCCATAAAGAAAACCCGCTCATCTACATTCGTACTCTGGATCACAAGACCCGCATAGCCTTATTATACTATGTCTGTAGTTTTTTTCAATTCCAGATTTTCCGGCGTATTAACTCCCTGGAAAGCAACAACATCTCTGGCATCTTCTACCAGCTCATCCAGAGTCGGGATCGAACCAACAACAATATCTGCCAACCAATCCATCTTCATGATCTCCTCAGGGCTCATTTCACCATCTTCATCATCACGAACCACTCCATTCTGTGAATAGAGCTTGCCGTAGAATGGACTTACCGTACCATCCTTGATCAAGCGCTTCATCAGATTTACCAGTCTCGCCGTTCCAACCGGAAGATGGTTCGAACAGATCACATCGATCACTCCGGCAGACATGCCCCACCAGTAATTCAGAACCTTTACTTTCTCGTTCTTTTCTTCCAGCTTCCAGTTACCGTCCAGAATCAACTGAACGATCTTCTCATAGAATACGCGCCAGTTGTAAAATGGCATCGCAAGATTCGATATCTCGTTCCCATCGCAGGAATACAGACCGAATTCACGGGAGGCCGTAAGCGGTGTGATCATATCCTTATCGGATACATAGGAGATGCCCAGTTCCTTAAACCGTTTCTTCGGATCGGAGCCTTTGACCTTTGACCACTCCAGATAGATTTTCGCTCTTGGATTCACAAACTTTGCTCCCATCGCAAATGCGTTGATGTTCGCCGTCGTTCCATAGATCGGATAATCAGCTACATAGCCGATCCTGCCATCCTCACAGAGTGAACCTGCGATAATACCGGTTATAAACTTCGCCTCATACATTCTCGCATAATACGTTCTGACATGGCTGGTCGATACATTTAACGAGCAGTTTAATATCTTCAATTCCGGATATTTGATCGCAGCCTTTAATGACTCCGGAAGCATCTCCGGTCCGGTTGTAAATACAACATCGAATTTGTCCTGTGCGATCTGCTCCAGGCATTCTGCAAGCTTCGTATTATCATCCATATTCGAAAAAGTATGTGTCTCAACCCGATCCTTGAATTTACCTTCTACGCCCATTCTTCCAAGATCATGACTGTAGATCCATACAGAATTCTCAGGCTCTTTATCATAAACAAATGCAATCTTAAGCTTCTTCGGTACCGGCGTGATACTGAACAGCTTCTTCTTTGACTCTACCGGTTCCAGCTTCGGAACGATCGTCATGTTCTTCTTCTGTGCACTTAATACGATCTCGTCCCAGACCTTATCCAGATTTTCCTTTACCTCATCATAAGACATATCCTGTAACGCCTTGTATCCATATACATTTAAAAATACAAGCATAGCATCATCTACCGTGATCGGAAGACTGTCACTGCCGTTTTTCTGCCTGTATGCTGTATCAAATGCCAGATGTGCCGAATTCAGGTTCATACGATCATCATCCGTAAATTCACCATCCGGTGCCAATCCTATATATTCTCTTAATTTGTCATATCCGCCAAGCTGTGTGAACCATATATAGTTGATTCCTGTCTGCTTATGGAAATCTACAAATTCATAATAAATCTTGTTTTCCGGCTCATCTGTCCGCTTCGGCAGCTTTCTGATTACCATCGCAGGGACAGAATCCGCACCGAAATATTTCAGTACGCTGACACGCTTATTTCCCTCTATGACATAGAATTTATTCATATATTCATATACTTTGATCGGATCATGGATTCCTTCTTCTATATGAGAGTCACAGAGAGATGACCATTTATTTCCGAATTCAGAATTCGCATCTAATATAGGCATGAAGTTACTTGCAAATGCTGTAGTACGACCTTTTGTCGCTGTACCTACAACCCGATCGAGAGAAATATGCTGTAAACCAAGATTTACTTCGCCTGCAATATCGGAATTCGTGATCAGTTCATCCAGTACCGGCAGATATGGATATTCATTTTTAGAAAGTGCAGCCTGATATCTCTTTTCACCAAGCTTCTGCGCTTTTACATAATCATTTAATGACATGTTAAAAACCTCCTATCTGTGTCTAAATCAACCTGTTTAACTCATTGCCCCATCATTTTTCCGTTCACTATATATATACAACAAAAGCCGAAAATTACCAGTGGTAAATCGTATTTTCATCTTTTTCACGCCTTAAAATTTCTTATGTCGGTAAAGTTTTGTATATTTTTAATAAAATGAATTGTGCATTTCTTACATTTTTACCTTGAAATTTAAAATAGCGTGTGTTAATATAATATCAGAATAGTAAATAACATACAATCTTGAATTTTAAATCGGTGTGTGTGAATACTTATAAATCAAAGGAGCCTGTTTCCTAACTTCTTACAGGCTCCTTTTCCTTGTCTTTTTATCTGCTCTGAAAGGTAATCGTTATCTCTGTTCCCACATTCGGTTCACTTGTTATATCAAGCTTCGCATCATGCTGCGCTACGATGTGTTTTACGATCGCAAGTCCAAGACCGGTTCCTCCGGTTGACTTCGACCGACTCTTATCGACCCGGTAGAATCTCTGGAACACCAGCCCCAGATGCTCCTCAGGTATTCCGATACCGGTATCCTTCACCTTCATGACAACTGAATGATCTTTCTCATAAGAATACACAGTTACTTCTACAGTTCCATCCGGTTTATTATATCGGATCGCATTATCGGTCAGATTATATACCAGTTCTTCCATCATCATCTTATTACCCATAATATAGCTTGGCTGACCGGAGAACTTCAATGTAACATTATGTTTTTCTGCCGATAGCATCAGCATATCCACATTCGATCTTGCAACCGCACACAGATCGATCCGTTCCATAGATGGTGCATTCTCTGTTACATCAAGCTCTGACAGACGAATGATGTCATTGATGAGGGTAAGCAACCGATTTGAATTACGATGGATCTCTGTAGCAAATCGTCTGACATCACCATCTGCCGCCATTCCGTTTTCAATCAGCTCAGAATAACCGGAGATTGCTGTCAGAGGTGTCTTTAACTCATGAGATACATTTGCCGTAAATTCCTGTCGCATCTGTGCATTCTCCATAATATCATTATGCTGTTCCCGGATTGTATCGATCAATGGACGAATCTCCTTATAGGCGTTAATATCGTCAACATGATCCAGATCCTTTGCCATCTGTCCGATCGGACGGACGATACTCTTTGTCAGATATCGCGATATCAGAACCACGATAGTCACAAGTACCAGCATAATAACCGTCATACTTGGAAGTCCCTTCAAAAAAACACTGACAATGCTGCTTGTCTCCTTTGATACACGAAGTACACAACCATTTGAAAGCCGGATCGCATAGTAGAATGTACTCATATTGAGCGTCTGGGAAAGACGGGTATCCTCGCCTTCTCCTTTCTCAAATGCCTCCTCAATCTCCGGTCTGTCGTTGTGTTTTCCCATGGTCTCCGGATCTGCCATGTTATCATACTTAACCGTTCCATCCGGTGCAACTAATGTAATACGCAATTCTGTATTCTTAATTCTTACATTGCGGAGCTCACTGATATCATCAAATAATCCTGCACTCTTCAAGGTCTGTGTGTAATTTTCCAGATCGCGCATGATCTCCTTTTTAAACAGATCATAATAAACCGTTGTCGAAAGTATCATCGTACACAATATCGCAATCAGCGTCAATGCTATAAAGCGACTGTTGATCTTGCTGGATAATCGTTTGTCTTTTCTGACCTTCTTATCCTTTTTATCTTTCTGTTCTTCCATAAAAACCTGTTCTTTCTGTTATAAGATTCTTCTGTTATAAAATTTTCCTGCTTCTTCTTATTCCATCTTATATCCGACATTACGAACTGTCTTGATCATATTCCCTGCATCTCCCAGTTTCTGGCGCAGAGTCTTGATGTGCATATCAAGAGTCCTGGATTCACCTTCGTAATCCGTTCCCCACACATCCATCATGATCACTTCTCTCCGAAGTACAATTCCGGCGTTGATCATTAACAGCTTTAACAATTCAAATTCCTTAAAGGTCAACTCACACGGAATATCATTCACATGCACGATACGCTTCTCGGAATCAAGGGTTACGTTCTTCAGTCGAAGAATCTGATCCTCCTGAATACTCTTGCTTCTGCGAAGCAATGCTTTAACTCTGGATATAAGCTCCATTACGCCGAATGGCTTTGTCAGATAATCATCTGCTCCGATATCCAATCCCTTTACCTTATCAAGTTCTGTTGTCTTTGCCGTCACAAGAATGATCGGCACACGCACAGTCTCCGGACGTTCTCTTAATTTTCTGACAATCTCCAGTCCATCCTGATCCGGTAACATGATATCCAGTAGGATCAGATCCGGAATCTTCTCTGTCATTCTGGAAAAGAAGCTCTTTGCATTTGCAAATCCTTCTGTTACATATCCCGTGTTCTTTAAGGCAAACATTTCTATTTCCTGAATGTTCATATCATCTTCTACAATATAAATCAATGCCTGCATCTGCCGTTCCTCCTGTCTCTGTTCTTTCTTATCCATAATAATATATTTCTAATATATGGTCAAAGTAATTTACACTTTATGATATCGTATGCTTTACTATAAACTGTACTTTTCCTTATACATGCTGTACATCGCCTGAAACTCTACATTTGATTCCTGTTTGACCCGGTTCAGATACTCATGCATATCAAAGCTGTCTGTCTTAACCTGAAGCAGTGATGCAGCCACATTTGAACAGTGATCTGCCACACGTTCATAATTATTCAGAAGATTTTCAAGAGCGATACCAAGCTCGATCGTACATTTTCCCTTCTGCAGACGTTTGATATGCTGCTTTTTGATCGTAGCATTCAGCCCATTAATTACTTCCTCCAATGGTTCAATCCTCTTTGCTATTTTCATATCATCTTCATTCAGTGCTTTACAGGTCATGCTCATGATCTCATAAACTGCATTTGAATACAGATTTAATTCTGCCATTGCTTTATCTGAGAATACCATTTCTTCCTTGTGCATCTTAGCATAAATTTCTGCGATCGCTAATGCATGGTCGGAGATACGCTCCAGATCTCCGATACAATGAAGCCCATTGGATACACGTTTGCTGTCTTCCTCTGCCAGTTCTTTTCCGCTGACCTTCGCCAGATACGTTCCAAGTTCATCTTCGTATTTGTCTACGATATCTTCCAAAGCCTCAACACGTTGCCATTTCTCATCCGAATAATCCTTCATCAACTCTAATGAATCGTATAACGCTTCAGCTGAATACCCTGCCATCTGATTCATAACATCCATGCTCTGGGTAACGGCAAACGCCGGCTGCTCCAGGAATCTGGCATCCAGATGCTTTAACGGTACAAGCTCCGCAATCTCCTCAACAGGTTCTTCCTTCTCACGGATCGTAAGAGTTGCCAGCTTCTCAAGACCCTTTCCAAACGGAAGTAATACAATTGTTGTCAGAATATTAAATATACTGTGGATCACTGCAATGCCAGCCGGGGTTGCCATATCCTGTAATACACCGAAATTTACAAATGCATTGATCGAATAGAATACGATCATAAAGAGAATGGTTCCGATCAGATTAAAGTAAAGATGTACAAAAGCTGCACGTTTCGCATTTTTCTTTGCTCCGATACTGGATAATAATGCCGTTACACAAGTACCGATATTCTGTCCCATTATAATAGGAAGTGCCGTTCCATATGTAACTGCTCCTGTCATGCAAAGTGCCTGTAAGATACCAACCGATGCCGATGAGCTCTGGATGATTGCTGTAAATAATGTTCCTACGATCATTCCGAGTACAGGATTTGAGAACATTAAAAGCACATTTGCAAATTCAGGAACATCTGCAAGAGGAGCAACCGCACCGCTCATTGCATCCATTCCGTACATAAGGATCGTAAATCCCAAAAAGATCATGCCAATATCATGTTTTTTCTCATTCTTGGAAAACATCAGAAATGCAATACCGATAACCGCTAGGATCGGAGAAAATGAGGATGGCTTTAACATCTGGATCCAGATACTGTCTCCCTGAATTCCTGACAAACTTAAGATCCAGGAAGTAACTGTCGTACCGATATTGGCACCCATGATAATGCCGACCGCCTGACGCAGTTTCATAATTCCGGAATTTACAAAGCCAACAACCATAACGGTTGTAGCCGATGATGACTGAATAACCGCTGTTACAGCCGCTCCAAGCAGCACCCCTTTGATCGGCGTTGAAGTCAGCTTTTCAAGGATACGTTCCATCTTACCGCCCGCCGCACGGGTCAGACCGTCTCCCATTACGTTCATACCAAATAAAAACAATGCAAGTCCGCCAAACAGTGCAAGTACATCAAAAATACTCATAAAAAAATTCCTTCCTTTTTACATAAATTAGACATTTGTACCTTCGCACATCATCGTATAACAGGTATGTAAAAAGGAAAGGATTCCTACGTAAAGTCTGTGTAAAATTTTAAAATTTATTTTACATTTCACGCTGAATGCGTTTAATGTTCTTCCTGTCTCTGTTCAAGATACGTTCTGTCAGGACCGTCGTTTTGTAAAATACATACGGTACCGCCAATCAGTCCTACCAGACAAATACCATATCCTGCCGATACCAAAATGCTCTCTGCCATACTCCATGATGACATAAGCCCGATTCCTTTCAACGTGACAGCTACAATCACAGCGATCACGCCCCAGACGATACTGTTCAATAACAAAAACATTTTTATCAGGTGCTGTTTACTTTTTCCTTTACCGGCATCTGCTGTCATATTCCATATATATCTCATGACAATCACCTCCTGATCCTGTATCTCATAAGACTCTTAATTTCCGGATATGTGTTCTCCTGTTATATAATATATGACCCATTCTGAAATATTCGTAGCATGATCGCCAATCCGCTCCAG
Organism: Lachnospiraceae bacterium GAM79; assembly: GCA_020735665.1. Lineage (NCBI taxonomy): Bacteria > Bacillati > Bacillota > Clostridia > Lachnospirales > Lachnospiraceae > Lachnospiraceae bacterium GAM79. The sequence goes on along the minus strand of CP085928.1, from coordinate 275,948 downwards.
ATATTTTGCAACCATCAAAAGATCGGTTTCCTGTTCCCCTGCATCTGCATTCCTGTGGATCAGATTGATCAATTCACTCTTCACTTTTATAAACAGATCATCTACCACATCATCCTGGGCAACAACTTTTCTTGCTTTTGTAAGATCAAGATTCACATATGCTTCTATACTGTCAACCAACATGACCATGCTTTCTTTTGCCATTGCCTTAATATGTTCCAATTCTTTTACATAAGGTTTGCCTGCCATCTGGATCGTCAGTTCGGAAATATCTGCTGCATGATCACCGATACGTTCCATATCCGTTACCATTTTGAGCGCAGATGAAACCTGACGAAGATCTGTTGCAACCGGCTGCTCCATTAAAAGAAGTTTAAAGCACAGACTCTCGATATCCTTTTCCTGCTGATCGATCTGATCATCCCTGCGGATAACCTCCTGTGCCAGATCAACATCCTGATTTACAAGTGCTTTGATCGCCTTTTCGATCACACCCTCGATCATGGATCCCATCTCAACCATTTCATCATTGAGTTTTTTCAACTGTCTGTCATAATTTGTCCTCATTATCTTTACTCCTTTTAACCAAATCTTCCTGTGATATAATCCTCAGTTCTCTTATCCTGTGGTTTCGAGAACATCTTCTCGGTATCATCAAATTCGATCACCTGACCCAGTAAGAAGAATGCTGTCTTGTCTGCAATACGAGTTGCCTGCTGCATATTATGTGTAACCATGATAATCGTATAATCATGCTTCAGCTCCATAGCAAGATCTTCGATCTTTGACGTAGAAATCGGATCAAGCGCTGATGTCGGTTCATCCATCAGTAAGACCTCTGGTTCAACCGCAAGTGCTCTGGCGATACAAAGTCTCTGCTGCTGTCCGCCGGAAAGACCCAGTGCCGATTTCTTCAGTCTGTCTTTTAATTCATCCCATATTGCTGCCTGCTTGAGAGACCGTTCTACGATCTCATCCAGTTTTTCTTTATTATGGATACCATGTGTCCTTGGACCATATGCTATATTGTCATATACACTCATTGGGAAAGGATTTGGATTCTGGAACACCATTCCAACCCGTTTTCTTAGCAAATTTACATCCATTCCGTCAAATATATCTTCACCATCTAACTTCACATCACCCGTGATGTTACAACCTTCCACCAGATCATTCATACGGTTTAAACATTTTAAGAATGTTGATTTACCGCATCCGGAAGGTCCGATAAATGCTGTAATCTGCTTTTCCGGTATTTCCATATTTACATCTTTTAACGCATGGAATTTACCATAGTGAAGATTCAGATTTTTTACATCAAATTTTATATTGCTCATCAATTTATCTCCGTTTATATCTATCTGTTATCTGTCTTTTTCTGTTTTCGCCGACATTTTCTTTGCAATTGCATCGGATGCGAAATTAATCAATACTACGAATACAAGAAGAACAACGGCTGTTGCATATGCCTGATCCGTATGAAGTCCCTCTTTGGAAAGAAGATACATATGTACGGACAAGGTTCGTGTGGAAGAAAATAAATTCTTCGCTATTCTCGGCACACTGCCTGCCGTATAGATCAACGCTGCTGTCTCTCCGACAATTCGCCCGGTTGCAAGGATAACACCGGATAAAATACCCGGAACAGCACTCGGTAAAACAACCTTAAATACTGTACGAAGTTTTCCTGCACCAAGTCCAAAGCTTCCTTCTCTGTATGACTTTGGAACAGCCAGCAAGGCTTCTTCTGTTGTTCTCATGATAACCGGAAGCACCATGATCGCCAGTGTAAACGCACCGGACAGCAGGGACAATCCCCATCCAAGCTTTGTCATAAATAAGATCATTCCGAACAAACCATATACAATAGATGGAATACCTGTCAGTGTCTCTGCAGTGATACGTACAATTCCAACCAGCTTATTTCCTGATTTTGCATACTCCACCAGATAAATAGCTGCGAAGATACCGATCGGTCCCGCAATCAGCAGTGACAGTAATGTCATAAACAACGTATTAACCAATGCCGGAAGCATCGAGCAATTATCCGATGTATATTCCAGCTTGAACAGATCCGGTGTCAGATTCGGAATTCCTTTTGCAAGAATATAGATCAAAATAAAAGCAATACAAACCAACGTCAAAGCTGCTGCCAGATAAACAAGTATCCGAAGGATCAGTGAGCCGGGACGTCTTTTATATTCCGCAAGTAAATTTCTTTTTCCCATTTAGTTCACCGTCTTTCTTTTTAAAATTGAAAACAGCAGGTTAATGATCAGAATGAATACAAACAATACAACACCTGTTGCGATCAGAGCCTCTCTGTGAAGATCCTGGGCATAACCCATTTCCATTACGATATTTGCAGTCATGGTTCTAACACCCTTCATCAATCCTTTCGGCATATGGACCTGATTTCCCGCCACCATGATAACAGCCATTGTCTCACCGATCGCACGACCAACGCCCAAGATGATCGCTGCCATGATACCGGATCTTGCAGCCGGTACTACGGTAAGAAATACACTTCTTTCATGTGTCGCTCCAAGTGCTAATGCACCCTGATAATATTTATCCGGGACAGCACTGATCGAAGTTTCAGATACACTGATGATCGTCGGAAGTATCATGATGCCAAGCAGTACAGATGCGGTAAGCATTGTATTTCCGTTCACTCCGAAAATCTGTCTGACTGCCGGAACAAGTACACACATTCCAAAAAATCCGTATACAACCGATGGGATTCCTGCCATCAGATTGATAAATGGTTTAATGACCTTATATGCTTTTGGTGGGCAGAATTTTGATAAAAATATCGCTGTCAGAAGTCCGATCGGAACGCCGATCACGATTGCCCCGGCCGTAACGTAGATACTGCCAAGAATAAACGGAAGGATTCCAAAATAATTATTGGTCGGTCTCCAGACTTTGCCAAAGAGGAAATCAGTCAGACCGATTTCCTTCATGGCAGGAATACCACTTGCAAATAAGAACACACAGATCAATAAAACCGCTGCTATCGATACAAATGCCGCTAACAGGAATACGATATGCATGAATATTTCTTTAAACTTTTGCATAGAGGACACTCCTTACTATTTGACATCTGCCCAGGTTGCTGCTTCTCCTGTAAAGATTGATTTTACCTGATCGGTAGTTAAATCAGTTGCAGGGTTATTCTTATTTACAATAACTGCGATACCATCCATTGCGATTACAGTAGCTGTAAGTCCTTCACCTGTCTCGCTATCCTTCAGTTCTCTGGATGCCATACCGATATCACATGTACCATCTGCCGCTGCTGTAATACCTGTTGTTGAATCAGATTCCTGAAGCTCGATATCCGCACCACTGTTCACTGCCTTATATGCCTCTGTTAATTTCTCCATAACAGGAGTTACAGATGATGATCCGGCAATTACGATTTTACCGGTTGCACCTGAAGACTTAAATGCTCCTGAATTTGCAATCTCAATGTAACCATTACTTGATACGATCTTCTGTCCGTCTTCACTCATAATATAGTTGATAAAATCCTGTGCTACATCACTTACCTGACCCTTTGTTACAATGTTGAATGGTCTTGATAATGTGTATGTACCGTTGTTGATATTATCTGCTGTTGCTTCAACGCCGCCGATCTTAACTGCCTTTACTGTATCATTTAATGCTCCGAGTGAAATATAACCGATCGAATAATCGTCTCCTGCAACGGTTGTGAGAACTACTTCTGTACTGTTTGCTGTAATCGCACTCGTAGTTGTCTTATCAACTTTATTTCCATCTGCGTCCTTTTCTTCTACACCGGTCAGTTCCACAAATGCTCCTCTTGTACCTGAGCCTTCCTCTCTGGATACAACTGAGATCTCCTGTGATGTATCAAAACTTCCGCTCTTGGAATCTGAACTACCTTTACTTCCACATCCTGCAAGGCATCCTGCCGCAAGTGCTGCACTTAATGTTACCGCTAAAATCTTATTTCCTTTTTTCATTTTAATTTTCCTCCAATTGACTCTCTGGACTCAGAATCGTTCATCTTTCTGATCCATTCAAAATTATGTAAATTGCGAAACCGGATCGCGCGCCCTTTTCCGGATCGCAGGATTATCATACGGCATCTATGTAAAATACATCACCATCCCAAAGTAAAGGAAAAGTAAAAACTTTGTGTAAACGGAAGAAATGTAAAATTATGAAGAAAAGCACTTTATGAGTTTCTATGGAAAATAAAAAATATTCATGTTACTATGAACAGCAGATACAATTTCGTTTTACGAAAGGATAAAGAAAAGAACGATATGAATATCATCGGACATGTATATACAGATTTTCAGGAAAAATTCGGAATTCCCAGACAGAGCGGTCTGGTGGATGAACTGACCGGAACGGTCGTTTTTCTGCCGGAATACAGGCAACCGGAAGCCTTCCGGGGGCTGGAGGATTTCTCCCACATCTGGATCCTGTGGGAATTCCATAAAGCCAAACGGGAGAACTGGAGTGCAACAGTAAAGCCGCCAAAACTTGGCGGCAATAAAAGAATGGGCGTATTCGCGACCAGATCGCCGTTCCGCCCAAATAATATAGGTCTGTCTTCTGTAAAATTGACAGGAATTGAATATACCGATGACTATGGTCCGATCCTGCATATCTCCGGTGTCGATCTTTTAAACGGTACTCCTGTATATGATATCAAACCTTATATTCCATATACGGACTGCCACCCGGATGCCACCGGCGGTTTTACCGAACACATTCATACGGAAAAACTGGATGTCATCTTTCCGCCGGAGCTTCTGGCAATGATCCCGGAAGCCAAGCGTCCTGCCTTGATCGGCATTCTTGCAGAAGATCCGCGTCCCGGCTACCAGCACGATCCCGACCGCAGATATGGCGTCGCCTTCGCAGGCTTCGACGTGCGCTTCCACATCAACGGCAACGTCCTCACAGTGTGTGAGGTGGTGGCTGTACAGTGACATTTTCAGATGGAGCATACCTATTATTCCGCAAGACACTCTCGTTCTATCCTCATGTAGCAGTACATAAGGTAGCAAAATACGCTACCTAAGTACTGACATTCGGACAGGCTTGCTTCATAATAGTATGCCCCATCTGAAAATTGATACTGGATAGCCACACACAGCTTCGTATAATCATAAATGCCTGTATATATATTTTATGCAGCAGACCTATCCGGAACGTCGGTCCTTAACGAATCACCGTAAGGTGAGGAGTTTAGTACCGCTACGTGATAACTGAGACCTTAGCGAGGTTTTGCCGAGGTTAGTTCGAAGTTATACAGAGTAGGATAGAACGAAAGTGTTCTGCGGAATAAAGATATATATACAGGCATTAGTGATTATGCGAAGCGTACGACTCTAGTGCTCGTGTTCAGGTACTACGGCGAAGAATATGAGGTCTTCGCTGCCTTCATTTGACAGGCTGTGGGTCGCTCCCTGCGGACAATAATGGCAGTCGCCCGGATACAACTTCTCTTTGGTGTCCTCATACTCCATCGTTCCAACACCGGAAAGTACGTAAATGATTTCACTGTTTGTCTCATGCATATGTGTTCCGATTGATGAACCAGGCACAAGTCTGCCCCTCATGATCTTGTTATTCATATCCTGAAACATATGCACATGGAATGTTCCTTCTCCCCCTTTAAAATTCTCGATCGCTGATTCTGCGATTGTATCAAACGATATCTTCATATGATTCCTCCTTATATGGTTCCTTATATTAACATCCGCACACTCTTTATTCGATACTTTCAATCAATCTTCTGACTGCTTCTTCTATATGCTCCGGCATGATACCGGAATAATTAATGACCAGTGTATGATATCTGGCATTTTCGGTATTTCTATAATACTGGCTGAGAAATGAAATGTGAATATCTCTTGCTTCGGCATTATTCCGCAACCGCTCATCACTGTAATTCGTATCAATCTCCAACAGGAAATGCAGCCCTGAATTCTCTTCGCGAATACGAATCTTGTCCGGATTCATATATTTTTTAATGCATGCAAGTACCAGATCCCGCTGTTCTCTGTAATAATTACGCATGCGGTTAATGTGTTTTTCCAGACAACCATCGGTGATAAATCTTGCAAGTGTATATTGCTCGATATTTGACACCGTACATGCATAAAAGCTGAGCATCTCATCATATCGCCGCATCAAACTCTCCGGAAGAACCATATAACTGATACGGATCGTAGAGGAAAGGCTCTTGGAAAATGTGTTGATATAGATGACCTTTTCGCCCACATCGATACTTTCAAGTGTAGGTACCGGCTTGCCAACCAGTCGAAATTCACTGTCATATTCATCTTCGATGATATAGCGGTTGTCCTTTCTGGATGCCCAAGATAACAATTCATATCTCCTGCTGACAGGTGTTACCAGTCCGGTCGGAAAATGATGCGCCGGCGAAATATGAAGTACATCTGCACCAGATTCTTCCAGAGCCTCCATATTGATCCCATTTTCATCCATTGCCACAAATTTGCAGCATACATTCTGTGCCTGATAGATCCTCGATATCTTCTGATACCCCGGATCTTCGACCGCATAACATTTGTCATAGCCAAGCAGCTGAATGATAAGACCATAGAGATATTCTGTTCCGGCTCCTATGATGACCTGCTCCGGCTTCACATCCATACCACGGAACTGATACAGATAGCCTGCTACCGCGCTTCGCAGCTCATAGACACCCTTGGACGGTGATCTGGACATCAGCTCTTTGCTGTTTTCCGCCATCACTTCTTTTAAAAGCTTTGACCAGATGCTGAATGGAAACGCATCCTCTACCGTTGAGTTACTGGCAAAATCCGCAAAATATGTTTTCTTTTCTTTCGGCTTTTCAAATTGCTTCGCCGGTCGCTCCGGCAACGGCTTCATCAGATCTGCCGAAATGTCCGTAACATAATAACCGCTTTTCGGAATCGAATAAATATATCCTTCGGCAACCAACTGACTGTATGCATTTTCCACGGTGATCGTGCTGACATTCAGATTTTTTGCAAGCAGACGTTTCGATGGCAAACGTTCCCCTGCTACAAGCTTCTTAGACAAAATATCTGTTTTGATCTGCTTGTACAGATATTCATATAACGTATCTGTTCCTCGATTTTCCAGTGCATATGTCAGCATAGCAAACCGCCCTTCACATTATTCCTGCCGGCATCACAACCCACCTTGCGATACCATAGTTATTAAATATTATATGTGGGAAGAAAGCATTATGCAAGTTTTTTACATTCTATAGATAGACAAAAACTCTATGGCATCCCGCCCTGTGCCTGTCCTTATAGAAATGCCGTGCTGCGTTTTCTACTCACTGCACATGTTAAATTCGTAAATACTCCTGTGCTAACTCGCCTTCGGCTGAGCGGAGCACTTAGTGAAGACGAGCGTTAGCGCGAAGTCTGAGGTTAGTGCGTGCCATGTAAGTACACTTAGCGAAAACAAGCGTGAGCGTAGTTTGAGGTTAGTGTAGCTTACTCGAATTCAACAATGTGCAGTTCATAACGAAATCCTCGCAATGGCATTTCTATAAGGACAGGCGCAGGGCGGGATATCACATAGTTCTTATATATGGACAATAAAAAACGGTATTTATTATCGTACAGTCAACCTGTTCAATAATAAATACCGTTATCTTATTGTTTACTTTTATTGTCCTTATTTGATCATGTCTAAGAACATCTGATGAATACGGGTATCATCGGAAAGCTCCGGATGGAATGCCAGTGCGATCTGGTTCTGATATTTTACCGCTACAATGTGACCATCTACCTCGGCTAATACCTCAACACCCGGCTTTACGCTCTCGATATATGGTGCACGGATAAATTCCATCGGATATACTCCAAGACCTTTGATCTCGCCATCATAATGAAAGCTTCCAAGCTGTCTGCCATATGCATTTCTCTTTACGCAGACCGGAAGGGTCGCAAAATGACGTTTATCATCATTGGACAGTTCTTCTGCAAGAAGGATCAGTCCCGCACAGGTTGCAAGAACCGGCATGCCCTGTTCGATCTTTTCTTTTAATGCATCATACATATCAAGCTCTTTTAACAGCTTACCCTGAACAGTGCTTTCGCCACCCGGCAAAACGATACCGTCAAAATCCTGTTCCAGATCACTTTTCTGTCTGAGTTCTATTGTTTCTGCTCCAAGGCTCTCTAACATTTTCTCGTGTTCGATAAATGCGCCCTGAACCGCTAATACTGCTATCTTCATCGTGTCTGTTCATCCTTTCGCTTATGTCGATCATCCATCATTACGATATCCGCATCTATTTGTCTGTCTGATATTTTACTTACCACGCTCAGCCATAAGGAGTTCGATCTCGCTCTCATTGATACCAACCATAGCTTCACCAAGATCCTCTGATAATTCAGCGATCAGTTTTGCATCTGTGAAGTTTGTAACAGCCTTAACGATGGCATTTGCACGCTTCTCCGGATTTCCTGACTTGAAGATACCAGATCCAACGAATACGCCTTCAGCACCAAGCTGCATCATAAGAGCTGCGTCTGCCGGTGTAGCAACACCGCCTGCTGCGAAGTTTACAACCGGAAGGCGCTTGTGCTCATGTACATATAATACAAGGTCATATGGAACCTGAAGAACCTTTGCTGCATCATATAATTCATCTTCACGCATAGAAGAAATACGTGCGATCTCGCTGTTCATCATTCTCATATGTCTTACCGCCTGAACAACATCACCTGTACCGGGTTCACCCTTTGTACGGATCATGGATGCACCTTCATTGATTCTACGAAGTGCCTCGCCGAGATCCTTAGCACCACATACAAATGGTACTTTGAACTTTGTCTTGTCGATGTGATATACATCATCAGCAGGTGAAAGAACTTCACTCTCATCAATGTAATCGATCTCGATTGCTTCAAGAAGCTGAGCTTCTACAAAATGTCCGATACGGCACTTTGCCATAACAGGGATAGATACTGCATCCTGAATACCTTTGATCATCTTAGGATCACTCATTCTTGATACACCACCTGCTGCTCTGATGTCAGCAGGAATACGCTCCAGTGCCATAACTGCACAAGCACCTGCTGCCTCTGCAATCTTTGCCTGCTCCGGTGTTGTTACATCCATGATAACGCCACCCTTTAACATCTGTGCCAATTCTTTGTTTAATTCATACTGTCTGTTTGCCATAATCGTAACTCCTTTTTTCATTTGATGTGTGTATTTATCTGTAACATATTCATCCTTGAATATCACTACTCAAAATCACGAACAGATTCACTACAAACCTGCTAGGATTTATTATAAAATTATCTGACCATATTGAAATATTCAATTTTAAACTTTTTTTTATATCCAAACTGACCATATCAATATGTCGCATATGCAAATACCAGATATCAGATTATGTAAACTGACCTCTCGGGCAGATCACCATATTGTATAATAAACAAAATAGCAGGAAAATGTTGCGAAAACGCCTGCGTTTCGCATTTTTTCCTGCTATTTATCTTTAGCTCCTCCAACCACCAGAATAATATATAATAAAGCACGACCATATCGTATGATAAAACCATAACGGAAGCGACCGTGGCATACGCAATCGATTGTTGAATAGCTTAGGCAGATCACCGTATTATATAATAAACAAAATAGCAGGAAAATGTTGCGAAAACGCCTGCGTTTCGATGGTTTTGTGCCGGGATGGAGGACACAACGATTTTATCGTGTCCGAAATCCCGTGCATATAAAAACCAATCGAAGCAAAGTAAGTTTCGCATTTTTTCCTGCTATTTTTGTTTATATGAAATACAGTGATCGTCCGGCTTCTAGCCAAGGCGCAGCATCGCATCGATGCTCTTTCTGGCTTTCTGCATTGTCTCCTCTGTAAGGGTAATGCTCTCGCCCTCACCATTTACCACGCAGTTATAGACATCACCAAGTGTCGTCATCTTCATGTTGTGGCATACACAATCCTTAGACAATGCATAGAAACGCTTCTCCGGGTGTGCAAGCTGAAGGTGTGACACGATACTGTTCTCCGTACCGATAATGAATTCTTTTGCATCACTCTTTGCTGCATAATCCATAATTCCGGTTGTACTTCCGGCATAGTCTGCAAGCTCCGTTACTTCCTTTAAACATTCCGGATGTACCAGAAGTAATGCATTTGGATGAGCTGCTTTTGCTTTCTCTACATCTTTTACGGTTACTCTGACATGTGTCGGACAGCCGCCCGACACCAGCTTAATATTCTTTTCCGGTACCTGCTTTTTTACCCATGAACCGAGATTACAGTCAGGAATAAATAAGATATCCTTTTCCGGCATATTCTTCACGATCTTTACTGCCGAAGAAGATGTAACACAGACATCACTCAACGTCTTTACTTCTGTTGTAGTATTCACATATGCCACAACTGTATAATCCGGATTCTTTTCACGAAGGGCAGCTAACAGATCATAGTCGATCTGGTCTGCCATCGGGCATCCGGCATCCGGCTCCGGCAGGTATACTGTCTTTTCCGGTGATAACAGTTTTACAGTCTCTGCCATAAAACGCACACCACACATGATCATAGTCTTTTGAGGTGCTTCCGCTGCTCTCTGTGCAAGGCCAAAGGAATCTCCTACATAGTCAGCTACTTCCCAGATATCATGGCTCTGGTAGGCATGTGCAAGAATACAAATATCCTTTTCCTTCTTTATTCTCATTATTTCATCCTGCATCTCTTTTATATTCATGACAATTTTCTCCTTTGTCTGTTATGTTTTCATTTTTTGTTAAAGAATGCACAGTAAGTATACCGCATATTGAGAAAGATTACCATCTATTTCAGCACAAAAAGCCTGAGCACATTTAATTTATTGACTTTATGGCCGCGATATGTCACAATTTGTATCAATGAAAAAAAAGCCATAATTCTATGGAAAAATATAAATCAGAAAGGTTGAAATATTATGAATAAAGCTCTTGTATTATTGTTTTTATTTTTTATCGGAAGTCTGATCGGATGGGTGATTGAATTGTTCTTCCGCAGATTCTGTTCTCCAAATGGTCGAACAACAAAGAAATGGGTAAATCCCGGCTTTCTGGTCGGTCCTTACCTTCCGCTATATGGATCAGGACTATGCGTCTTGTATATGCTAGCATCTATTAACCTGTCATTTCTGGATGAACATCCAATCATTGAGAAGATTGTTTTATTTGTATTTATGGCGATCGCTATGACCGTGATCGAATACATCACCGGATTGATCTTCATTAAGGGAATGAATGTAAAACTCTGGGACTACACAGACCGATGGGGCAATATTCAGGGAATCATCTGTCCACTGTTTTCATTCTTCTGGGCAGTTCTCGGCGCGACCTACTACCTGCTGATCCATCCACATGTTTTATCAGCACTTGACTGGTTATCCAGAAACCTTGCATTTTCATTCTTTATTGGATTCTTCTACGGCGTGTTCCTGATTGATATCGTTTACTCCTTCAACCTTATCGTTAAGATACGTAAGCTGGCTGCCGAATATGAAATCGTCGTTAAGATTGACGAACTCAAACAGCATCTGTTAGAGGAAGCTGAGCTCCGTAAGGAAAAATCACATTTCTTCCTTGCTATGAAAAATGCTCGACCACTCCGTGAGATATTTGAGGATTCGTTAGAGAAATATTCCATTAAGAAGATTCTGAAAGAAAAGAAGAAGAAATAATGTACAAACGAGTTTCATATTAAAATGAAACAGCCTGTATAGCATCTGACTATGAAGAAACCATAGCATAGACGACTGATTTTCAACGCTCCGATGCTGGAACAGAGGGCACAACGATTTTATCGTGTCCGGCGTTCCATGCAGATCGGAGATAAGTCGAAAAGAAGGAAGTCATGCGTGTTTCTCATAGCCAGATGCTGTACAGGCTGTTTCTTTTTTATTGTCAGGATTTCTTCTCCCCCACAGGAATCTGTGCGAAGATGATCGCAATAAAGATCAACAGGCAGCCAAGGAGCTGGCGGGCGGTCAACACCTCACCAAGGATCACCCAGCCGGCAAGTACTGAAAATACAGATTCCAGACTCATGATCATAGATGCCAGCGTCGGATTCAGTCCATTCTGTGCAATAATCTGCAAGGTATAAGCAACACCGCTCGACATCACACCGGCATACAGAATTGCAACCCATGCATCCCATGACTGTAACTGTGGAAGCCATGCTGCTATTCCTGCTGCCGAATGTCCCATCTCTGAAAAGAACATCGGAAATGCACTGAGTACCCCGGCAACCAGGAACTGGATACAGGACATCCGTACACCATCAACCAATGGTGAAAAATGATCGATCACCAGAATATGTATAGCAAACAAAAATGCACAGAGCAATACAAAGAGATCACTGTTCTGAAATGATAGCGCCCCCGCTGTCATACATAAAAGATAAAGTCCTACAATCGTGATCACCATTCCAAGCCAGATATTCCAACCACATTTTTTCTTTAAAAACAAACCAAGGATCGGAACCAGCAGAATATAGCAAGCCGTCAGAAAACCGGCCTTTCCTGCCGGAGTGCCATAATACAGACCAAGCTGCTGTGCCGAGCTTGCAAAGAACAATGCCATTCCGCAGCACAAACCACCGATCCATAACAGTCTCCGTTCTGCGACTGTCTTCGGCTTCTTATTACTTGGATTAATTTTATCAAGTAACCTGATCACCGGAAGCAATACTACACTTCCAACCAGACTTCGTATACAATTAAAAGAAAATGGTCCCAGTGCCTGTCCGCCTTTACTCTGTGCCACAAAGGCGGTTCCCCAAATAAATGCCGTAAGAACTAACAGGAGTGAATTTCTGATTTGTCTGCTTTTCATTTGTATTTCCTCTTCCTATCTTGTTTATTGTCAAATAGTTACATTATTCCTTTGGATCATTTTCTGTACAGATATTTTTCCTGTCATATGCATCCAGAAAATGATGCTTCTCTCCGTGCTGCTTCCATGCAACAACCGTGTCCAGATTTACATTTTCCACACTCTTGAAAATATTCCCTTCCACATAAGGATTTACCTGCTTCAAAGTCTGAATCAGTTCCTTGATCTCAACACGTTTCGAACGATTCTCGTTATTACAAGTCGTACAGGTGTCCGTGAATTTGCATGCACACTGGATAAAATGCAGACCATTATAGTCCCTCCATGCCTTGATATCATCCTCACGCACCAGATATAACGGTCGGATCAGTTCCATCCCTTCAAAATTCGTGCTGTGAAGCTTCGGCATCATCGTCTGTACCTGTGCACCATACAGCATACCCATCAATATGGTTTCAATTACATCATCATAGTGATGACCAAGTGCAATCTTATTACAGCCAAGCTCCTGTGCAAAATGATACAGATGTCCTCGTCTCATTCGTGCACACAGATAACATGGTGACTTCTCTACCGTAAACACCGATTCAAATATATCCGATTCAAATATCGTGATCGGGATATTCAGACTTTTTGCATTTTCTTCTATAACCTTCCGGTTCGTCTCACTGTAACCGGGATCCATAACCAGAAACTTAACTTCAAATTCAAATTTGTTATGCAGCTTCAATTCCTGAAAACATTTCGCCATCAGCATGGAATCCTTACCACCGGAAATACATACTGCGATCTTATCTCCCGGCTTCACCAGCTCATATGTGTTGATCGCCTTGGTGAACTTCGACCAGATGCTTTTCTTGAATTTCTTACGCAGGCTCAGCTCAACATCCTTCGCCTTGTTCTGCTCCTCCGGCTTGCTCATAACATCTAACAGCCATGCAGCATAACCGCCTTCCAGACTCTCTGCCTGATATCCTTTTTCTTTCAAATGCTCCGCTACGTCGATGCTGACTACGCCTCTCGCACAGAAAATAACAAGCAGCTTGTCCTTATCCACCTCGCTGCTTGTCTCTATTTCTTCCGCAGGAACCGCAATCGCATCCGGCACTGCCCCATGAGAGATCTCAATGGCATCCCGGATATCGATCAACCGATAACTGTCTTTATTTCGATTCTTTAATTCCGCTATTGTAATGCTCATATGCACGCTGCCTTTCTTCTTTGCACAAATCTTTTACCACTTCACCTGCAATGATCAGTCCTGCTACAGATGGTACAAACGCCACACTGCCCGGAATATCTCTCCGCTCTGTACATTTGTGCTGTGTTCCCGGAGGGCAGATACACTGTGTTCTGCAGCTGATCGACATATCCTCAAGTGGTCTTACCGGCTGTTCTTCCGAATATACAACCTTTAACTTTTTCACGCCACGCTTCTTAAGTTCCCGACGCATAACCTTTGCAAGCGGACATACCTTTGTCTTATAAATATCTGCTACCTGAAACATACTGCCATCCAGCTTGTTTCCTGCGCCCATACTGCTGATGATCGGCACTCCTTTTTTCTGTGACTGGAGCACCAGCTCAATCTTAGCCGTAACCGTATCTACTGCATCTACAACATAATCATAGGAGTCAAATGGAAATTCATCTGCATTTTCCGGCAGGAAAAAGCATTTGTGCATCTCGACCTTAGCATCCGGATTTATGTCCAGAATCCGTTCTTTCATAACATCTGTTTTATATTTCCCCACAGACTTTCTGGTGGCAATAATCTGGCGGTTCAGGTTTGTCAGGCATACCTTGTCATCGTCGATCAGATCAAAGGAACCGACACCGCTTCGTGCCAATGCTTCACATACATATCCGCCAACGCCTCCAACGCCGAATACCGCTACTTTTGAATTTGCCAATTTGTCCATTGCTTCTTTACCAAGCAATAATTCTGTCCGGGAAAACTGTGTTAACATGTCTATCTCTCCTAAATAACCTACTAAAATGCTAGGCAAAATTATAGGACCTGAAAAGGTTCTTTGTCAATGATTTTCTGGCAAAAAGGGCCGGTATTATACCACGTCATATAATACCGGTCCTGCTTACTTATGCCTTCACTATAAAACTATTCTTTAATACTAAAATATACATGTTATCTGTTCTGCTTATGTTCTTATCCTATGATTGCCTTGATTTCAGTTTTACTCATTTCGGTTACATCCATGATCTGTTCTAAGGAGTAGCCTTTCTTATGCATTTTCAGGATAATCTCTGATTTACCAGCCGCTTACTGAAGGTGCTGAATATATAACTCTCTCACCCTTTCCGTTCGTTTTTACAAGAACCAGCTTGGCATTGCTATATATGTCATGTTTTTTATACACAATGTAATCACCTTGCAACGTAAAATACTCAATGTTTCCATAATTGGATGCATTTTTATCCTTATACATGTTGTAGATTTCTGTTGCTTTTCCCTTTGATGTAGTAAACCATAATGATTTTGAAAAATAATAACCATTTTTACTGTATCCTCTGGTTGCAACAGAACCTTTTGAATTCTTAATAGGCGTTTTTGAATAACGATGGTTATTAAAAGTAACCGATTTTTCTCTCTTTTTCTTTTTTCCTGAGAGTGTCATTGAATATATACCAGCCGACTGTTCGTATCCGTAAGATCCAGACTTAATAAACTTAGTTTTATTATAGTAAATTTTCTTTCCGGCTAATACATAATTGTCGCCTTTTGCAAGCGTTGTTTTTTTGCCACTCTTAATGGAAACGCGTACAATATATCTGTCCGATCCGTCAGATCCACGGTGATTGTCATAAATTGCATACAGATAATTACCTTTTTTCTTTAATCTGTAGAATCCTTTTCCATTTGTTTTCGCTATTGTTTTTGTCTTTTTTGTTTTGATATCATAGCAAAAGATTTTACCTGTCTCCGTTATGGAATAGTAAACCTTATTTTTACTGATCACTACAGAACAACTTCCGCCTCCATAATAGTTGTCCTGTGTCTGATAAGTCTTCGTCTTTGCATCTGCCTGACTCGGACAAAGCATGCATCCTAACAGAACTGCAAGCAGCCCAATCCAAATGGCGTGTGCCTTAAAAAATTGTTTCATATTAATTCATCTCCTTACCGTTTGTCAGGAGAAAGTGAAATCATCTTATATTTCACTTTCTCTCTTTTAATAAATTGCAATCGCTCTGCGGCTTTTACAAATCCCGCATTGATATACTATTATTTAATCTTCCACGTCTTTACGTATCCGACGGATTTCTTTTTCAGCTGTTTCTTTAAAGCTGTCTTTGCTTTCTTTGTGCCTTTCACAGTAATGGTTGCTTTCTTATTAATTCCCTTGAATGCATTCTTACTGATGGTCTTCAGCTTTCCTGTTGTAACTGTGATCTTCTTCAGGTTCTTACAGCCGGAGAATGCTTCTTTACCGAGCTTCGTCACGTTACTTCCGATTGTAACTGTTATCAGCTTCTTGTTACCCTTAAATGCTTTATCTGATATTGCAGTTACCTTATAAGTAACACCTTTTACTTTTACTGTAGCCGGGATGGTAAGCTTCTTGGCTTTCTTGTCCGTGATCTTTGTCACTGTAACAGTTGGATTCTTCTTAGAAGATGAAGTTACCTTTACTTTAAGCTTCTTGGAAGATACGGTAAGGGTTGTACCTTTCTTCGCCGGAGTTATATTATTCTGTTTTGAATCATCTGATGGATTCTCTTTCCCGGACAATAATTTGATTGGTAAATTATTGTCCTTTGCGTATTTATATGCTGCGGAATTTTTACTACAGATAATCGTAACACCTCTGCTAAAAGCAGGCCACCGATTTACGTTCAAAGGCTCGCCCTTTTTTCTTACATCAATTTCAATTACACTGTCCGGTATAACAATAGAATCTAACTTATCGCAGCCACAAAATGCTCCCTCATCGATACTTGTTACGCTATCAGGTATCGTTATATCGGTTAAATTGCTGCACATAGCAAATGTTCTACTGGAAATTCTTGTTATTCCCTCCGGCAATACTACTTTTTTTAATTTACATGCATAAAAAGCCTCACATCCTATACTTCTTACATTTTCGGGTATAGTGATACTGGTCAGCCCGGTAGCAGAAAATCCCCAACTACCTATACTTGTTAAACTCTTTGGTAACGATATACTGGTCAGCTTTACGCATAACGAAAATGCATCATCTCCTATACTTGTTACTCCCTCCGGTATCGTTACACTGGTTAAACCGGTACAATCATTAAATGCCCTGTCTCCTATAGTTGTTACCTTCTTACCATTAATCTCCCCCGGAATTACAACTTCCGTCTTATCCCCCACATAACCGGTAATAGTAATTTCACTTTCTTTTTCTTCATACATAAAACCATTATATGTTTTCGACTCTGCCGCCTGTGCAGTCTTACCGATTCCACCGCACAGCAATACGCACAGAACTAAGTACAAGCCTGTATAAATCAGGCTTCTTATCTTCTTTTGTATCATTTCTCCTTCATCCTCCTGCTTATCCTTTTTAGGATTTTTTATTTAATTTTCCATGTCTTTACATAGCCGATGGATTTCTTTTTCAACTGTTTCTTTAAAGCTGTCTTTGCTTTCTTTGTTCCTTTCACAGTAATGGTTGCTTTCTTATTAATTCCCTTAAATGCATTCTTACCGATAGTCTTCAGCTTTCCTGCCGTAACAGTGATCTTCTTCAGGTTCTTGCAACCGGAGAATGCTTCTTTACCGATCTTTGTTACATTGCTTCCGATCGCAACTGTCGTCAGCTTCTTGTTACCCTTGAATGCTTTATCCGAAATTGCAGTTACTTTATAGGTTACACCATTCACCTTTACAGTAGATGGAATTGTAAGATTCTTGGCTTTATTATCGGTAAACTTCGTAACTGTAACGGTCGGATTCTTCCTGAAAGATGAGGTTACCTTTACTTTGAGCTTCTTAGATGAAACAGTTAATGTTGTGCCTTTCTTCGCCGGTCCAGGCATTAATTTGATTGCTATATTACGCTCTTTTGCATATTTGTATGCAAAAGAACCTTTGTTGCAAATTATACTTCCAAGACTTATGTTCCCAACAGAATCAGTGAAATTATTGTAGCCTATACTTGTTACACTATCCGGTATTGTTATACTGACTAAATTTTTGCATCCCTCAAATGCCTGATCATCTATTTTTGTTATACCTTCTTCTAAAATAACACTCTTTAAACCACTATACGAAAATGCATTATTACCTATTCTCTGTATATTCTTTGGTATGGTAATATTTGTTAAGCTATAACAAGAAGCAAAAGCCCAGATACCTATATGTGTCAGGCTCTCCGGTAATGTTATACCGGTTAAGCTTTTGCATCCCTCAAATGCACATGTTTCTATATTTGTCAAGTTCTCCGGCAATGATACTCTGCTCAGTTTTTTACAATAACTAAACGCATACATATCTATCGTTGTTACACCCTCCGGTATTGTTATACTGACTAAATCAACACAATTTTCAAATGCTCTGTATCCTATCTGTACTACTTTTTTTCCGGCAATCTTTTCCGGAATCACAAGCTCCGTCTTACTCCCTTTATAACCGGTAATTACAATTCCATATCCATGATCTTCATAGGTAAAGCCATTGTATGTTTTTTCCTTTGCCGCCTGTGCAGTCATACCGATCCCGCCACACAGCAATACACATAAAATCAATCCCACGCCTGCATAGATCAGGCTTCTTAACTTCTTTTGCATCATTTTCATTCATCTCTCTCCTTTTCTCTTATACTATAATTTCCATAAGTTACGTTGCTTTTTCTTCATTTGTATGCATAATTCCCCGATGCCTGTAAAAAAGCATAAACATTATAAAAAAAAAAAACGGCTGTCAATAGTCCACAGAATTTTTCTCATTTTTTGTTTATATAGTTGAATTTTACCTATAAAAAAGTCCGGATACAGCATCTCTGCCATATCCGGACTTCTACTAAAATATACATGTTACCTGTTCTGCTTATGTCTTTATCCTATGATTGCCTTAATTTCAGCTTCGCTCATTTCGGTTACATCCATGATCTGCTCTAAGTTGTAGCCTTTTTTATGCATTTTCAGGATAATATCAATTTTTCCTTTCGCTATACCAGCGGCTTCGCCCTTTACATATCCCATTTCTTCTACGCCTTCACTCAGATTGCACATGATCTTCACCTCTTCCCTTATACTGTGTCTGTCTACCGGTATGTCATACTCCTGTTTCATAAGCTTCAATTTCTGTTCTGCCGTCATTGTCTGCGACAATAGTGTTCCAAGTAATCGATGCAGTTCATATCTTTCTTCCTTTGGTGGAATCTCCTTCGCCAGCCCAATCATCACGATATTAGGAATATCCAGATTTCCTTTCCAGTCCTGATCTCCAAGCAGATCATCTTTTACCATATGGATATGGCTTAGGCTGTTCTCTTTCATATTCATACAGATCCAGATGGAATACACCTGTTTGATCTCGTTATAGTCGGAACCTGTAAATTCCCGCTCTTTCTGGGAAGATACCAACCTTGCAGTGTAATAGATTGCTCGATTTAAGATAAAGTACTTTGTCGGTTCATCCTTCTGCGCTTCCAGATTGATGATCATTTTTGCCAGTCCATCCCGCATCCGCACATAGAAAATGATGTCAAAATATACCTTTCCCTCATCGATCTCGAAGCTTTCTGTATTAAGGCCGACAATCCGTTCACCGGTTCCGGAATCCACCATTTCTTTGTTCGTTAGTCCGGGTTCTACCGGAACCTGACTGATATATGGTTCACCTTCGATCAGCGAAGCGACCGTCTCTGCATCCATGCCTTTAAATTCATCTACTACCCGTATCATTATATGCGCCAATATGATCTTCTGTCCTAGCAGGCGCTTGGCACTGGCATCATACTGTGCTTTCTGATATGTCGCATCAGCGGAATATATTAATTCGTTATCCATGTCCCATCTCCTTTCCTGACAGAACAGAATAACATGTATATCTTAATATATTGCCGCCGTCTCTCCATGTTTGATTGTAACGGATATCAGCGGGGAAAACAAGTTTAACCATAAAAAAATCCGGATACAGCATTTCTGCCATATCCGGACTTCTACTAAAATATACACCTTATCTGTGCCGCCTGCGCTCTTATCTTAATCTATTTATAACACCATCAACAAAGTTCCCAGTCCGATCAGTACACAGCCAATAATCGACTTCATCGTGAATTCTTCGTGCAGGAATACAAATGCAAGAATCAATGTAATAACGACACTTAATTTATCGATTGGTACTACCTTGGATGCATTTCCCATCTGAAGTGCTTTATAATAACACAACCACGATGCTCCGGTTGCAAGTCCTGATAAAATCAGGAACAACCAGCTTTTCTTCCCGATCGCGCTGATTCCGGACTGTGTATGTGTCAGGAACACCATGCCCCATGACATCACAAGCACAACTGCTGTTCGGATCGCTGTTGCAAGATTCGAATTTACTCCGTCAATACCTACCTTTGCAAGAATTGATGTCAATGCCGCAAATACAGACGACAACAATGCAAATACAAACCACATATAAATCCTTCTTTCTTCTTTTATTATCTTCTTTTTCATGCAACTGTGCAATCTATGAAATCTTAACTTTTTCTCTTAACTGCCTGTCGGTAAATGAAAAGTGCGGCAACTGCTGTTATCAGTTCTGCTACCCAGAACGCATTCCAGACACCGACAACACCAAAGATACGACTGAGTACAAATGCTGCCGGAATGATGACAACCACATAGCGAAGCAGGGAGATCATCAATGATGGCGTACCCTTACCAAGTCCCTCTAATGCACCGGATGAAGTCACGGATACCGAAGAAACAATAAATCCGGCACAGATGATCCGAAGTGCCGTCGCGCCCTCCGTGATCGTTGCCTGATTATCCGAGAACATTCCGATCAATTTATCCGGAAAGATCAGACAGATCACTGTTCCAAATACCATGATCATACCAATGATCGTAAGTGTAATATTATAAATGCTGCGGACACGCTTATGCTCTCCTGCTCCGTAATTATAGCTAATTACCGGACGCATACCCTGGATCATGCCGTTTGCAGGAAGATATAAAAATGTCTGCAATTTATAATAGATTCCAAGGATCACGACATAGATCTGTGAATAGGTACTTAATATCGCATTCAGTGCAGTTGTAAGCAGGGACGGAAGCGCCATATTAAGAATAGCCGGAATACCGATCGCATACAGCTTCCCTGTCAGATAATCCTCCGTATGCAGATATCGTCTGCCGATCTTTACGGATATCGGACGGAACACATAGACAAACAGATAGATCAACAGGGTAAACACCTGTCCAAGTCCGGTTGCAAGTGCCGCGCCCCGGATTCCCATTTTCGGGAATGGTCCGATACCGAAGATCAATAGGGGATCTAATACAATGTTCATCAGGCATCCACCGCCAAGTCCGACCATTGTAACAACCATTCTTCCAACTGCCTGATAAATCTTCTCAAATGACAGATCAATGGAAATAATAACAGAAAATGCAAATACGATCATCGAATACTGAATTCCCATCTGAACAACCATCTCATTCGATGTGAACATTCGCAGAAATCCCGGCATGATCCGAATACAGACTACTGTCATGATCACACCATGAACAACAGAAAGAAGAGTGCCCTTTGACGCTGCTGCATTTGCCTTGTCCGGTTCTTTTGCGCCGAGATAGAACGCGATCACCGCATTGATTCCCACGCCAAAACCGATGGCTACCGCATTTACAAAATTCTGGATCGGAAAGACAAGCGACAGAGCTGTCATCGCATCCTCGCTGATCTTCGCTACAAAAAAGCTGTCCACAATGTTATACAGAGAATTGACCAACATCGATAATATCATCGGAAGTGCCATTGACAAAAGCAGCGGCAGCACCGGTCGTTCTTTCATAAATTCTTCGTTCATACATTTCTCCCTCTCTACATAAAAACGCCACACAGTTATAAATGGTTTCACTTATAGCTGTGTGGCGAAAAGATGACTTATTTATTATCCGGAAAAATCCACTTCATTCGTTTTCGTGGCTATTCTACCATATTTTTTCAGAATGTCAATAACTGCTTAGCGAATATAGTATACTCTGTTATCCTTTCTTGGAATAACATCAGGATACGCTCCATCCGTAAATCCAAGTGCGCAATGTCCGACACCGATATAGTCGCCGGTGATTCCAAGGCCTTCAAGGATCTGCTTTCCTTCTTCGCTTTCGAATCCTTCTTTTGCACGATGGATCCAACAGCTTCCGATTCCAAGATCATGTGCGGCAAGCATCAGATTTCCCATCGTCAGGCTTCCGTCATAGACAGCAGTCGGACAGGATGCATCTGCCAGTACGATCAATATAACAGGTGCTCCGTAAAACGGATCAAAGCCTTCCTCCCAGCCGCCGATCTTACGGTTCATCTCCATGATCTTATCCCGCATCTCTTTATTTGTTACCGCAATAATGATCGGAGACTGCAAGCCTCTGCCATTTGCAGCAAATGTTCCTGCTTCAATGATCTGATCCAGAACATCTGCCGGAACCATATCCGGTTTGAACTTCCGGATACTTCTTCTCGTCTTCATCTCATCCAAAACAACGCTCATCTTAAAATCCTCCTTATTACAAGTACTGGCACAATTCATTAGATGGTGTATAAGCATGTTGATTTACCAATACAGGGACATTTGAGTCCGCCGGTACTTGATGGCGCAAAGGCGGCATCTTAGTACCGCTGCAGGACGAAACGAGCGGAAGCGTTCCCTGATTGGTAAAGTCAACATGTTTGACACCATCTAATGAATTATGCAATTACAACAAGCTCTTACGGAGCTCTGCTCCGTCTTTTGCGCTTAAGTACGCCGGTGCTATATCGAATACAGTCTTACATCCGCTCTGTCCTTCTTTGTACAGACGGTATGCTGCTCTTGCATAAGCCACGATGACACAGGATGTGAATTCTGGATTGGAATCCAGCTTCAGGCTGTATTCAATCACATGATTATTTTCCAGATTCCAGCCGGTCTTACCGGAACGAATCACAAATCCACCATGAGGAATTCCACTGTGGTTTGCCTTTAATTCTTCTTCACTGATAAAGTGAACCGTCGTATCATAATCGGCAAAATAATTTGGCATGTTCTTGATCGTTTCTTCAACTTTTACAGGATCGGCACCATCCTCTAATACAACAAAGCACTCTCTTGTGTGCTTCTGTCTGGTTGTAAGTTCTGGATTCTCACCATTTCTGACTGCTTCCAGTGCTGCTTCTACAGGGATCGTATACTGCTTGCCATCCTTAACACCCTCTACACGACGGATCGCATCGGAATGTCCCTGGCTGACACCTTTTCCCCAGAATGTATAATCACGACCTTCCGGTAAGATCGCATTTGCATACATACGATTTAAAGAGAACATACCCGGATCCCAGCCTACTGAGATGATGCCGACATGACCATTCTTCTTTGCGGCAGCATCTACATTTGCAAAATGCTCCGGAATTCTTGCATGTGTATCGAAGCTGTCTATAACATTGAACATCTCTGCATACTTTGGTGTCTGCTCCGGCAGATCGGTAGCACTGCCGCCGCAGAGGATCATGACATCGATCTTATCCTTCCACTGCTCCACATCATTTACAGAACAAACAGCTGCTCCCTCTGTTAATATCGATACTGTCTCCGGTGCACGTCTGGTAAATACCGCTGCTAGCTCCATATCCGGATTCTGCTTGATCGCGCACTCAACACCCCGTCCAAGATTACCATATCCTAAAATACCTATTTTCATGTTTCATACTCCTTTGCAAAATTACTCTTCTTTCAGTTTAATGATTCAAAAAGAGCCTGTCAACTTTTTCATTGACAGACTCCCATTTCATTTTCTCAACAATATAATTCTACTTTAAACGGTCTTCCTCCGTGATCTCGCGAATGACTCTGCATGGATTTCCGGCAGCCAATACTCCCGATGGGATATCTCTCGTAACCACGCTTCCGGCTCCGATCACAGAACCGCTGCCGATCGTTACACCGCCACATACTGTTACATTTCCTGCCAGCCAACAGTTATCTCCGATCGTGATTGGCTTCGCATATTCCCGGTCTGTATACACGCCGTCTTCCCTCTTATAAATGTTACGCTCCTGAAAACGAAACGGATGCATCGGTGTCAGCAGAGAAACATTCGGTCCCATAAATACATTGCAGCCGATCTTAACAGGTGCACAGTCCAGACAGGTAAAATTAAAGTTCGCATAACTGTTCTCGCCTATCTCGGTAAAGCAACCGTAATCGAACTGAACCGGTCCCTGAAGATATACATTCTTACCCTTATTCGGAATCAGCTCTGCCAGAATCTTCTCGCGTTTCTCATCTGTCTCAAAGCAGTCATTATACTCTTTACTCAACCGATGCGCATTCTGTCTTAATCGTATTAATTCATCATCAGATGGATCATAAACGGATCCTGCTATCATTTTTTCTCTTTCTGTCATCTTAATATGCCTCCGTATAAAAACATCGGAAACTTCTTATTCTATCTCAGCCCGTACCTCTTTTGTGATCGTTTCACCGCCATTCTGATACCAGTTCTCGACAAAACGGTCAAATTCATCGAGTGAACTCTCACCGGTTACAATCTTCAGATAGGTGTCACTTTCCAGATTCTCAAGGCTCCACCAGTCTGTAACCATCGTTTCCGTTTCTCCAAAATATAACGACTCTACTTTGTTCGTTCTTCCATCGTTTAAGATCTTACAGGCTGTGATACGGGAAGTATACGCCGCCCAATCTTCCGCACTGGCATTCTCCGCATCCTTCAGATAGGATTCGCATGCCTCATAATAGGAATATTCCAGTACGTTCAGATCATCTGCGGATTTGTCCCCCGCAAATACATGATTCAGTTCTCCATAGCAGATCTGTAAAGCATTGTTATAATCTACATTGATCGCAAACGGTCTGGCGGTAGGGTCTACATTTTCTTTATAATAATCGACAATCTCCTGATTGTCTCTGTCATTATACCGCAAATAGTCAAATAATACACTAACAATCTTACATGCAATCTCCGGATATTCATAACCCTTACGCACTACAATATACTTACCGGAAGGATTCTGTGTATGATAACTGGTAAGTCCGGATTTCTCTGTTGCGATCAGATAAGGCTGCCACTCGGCATCTTTATTCTGTTCCACTGCCTGCATCAGCGGGTTATTCGGTGCCCACCAGGGACCAAAGAAAGAACCGCATTGACCATCCACGATCAGCTCGATCAGGTTACTGCTCGTCCGCATCAGAAAATCCTGATCCAGAATTCCCTCTTTATACAACTCATGGATATGGGCAAGTGCCTCTTTCGCCTCCGGCTGAACCGAACCATAGACAACATTGCCGTCCTCATCATAAATCCACTGTTTCGGAAATGCACCATATGCAGCAAATATAATATCTAATGTGTATTCGCTGCTATAACCACAACCGCCGCAGAGACTGGTATCACATACAAGCCCTACGGTATTTCCTGCCCCATTATGTCCGGGATCTTTTTCTTTAAATTGTCTTATAATCTCTTCTACATCCGAGAGTGTTCTCGGTGCGGACAGCCCAAGTGCATCCATCCAATCCTTACGAAGCCAGATCAGATTCGGTCCGTCTGAGATATTCGTTTCCGGTATCGCCATGATCTTCCCGCCAAAGGTTACAACATCAAGGATATCCCGACCATAGCTTCCATATATATTCTTGATCGTATCGCTCATACAGTTATTATAGCTGTCTGTCAGATCTGCGATCATATCATTATCCACCAGATACTGAAGCTCATCCAGATCCTCCACGATCATCACATCCGGAAGATCATTCTGTGCGATCACCATGGTCACACTATCGGTATATTGCTCATCCATAGCCTCAAACACATCCTGATTTTGAACATTTAGCCTTTCATTCAACAGCCTTGTATAAGCATTATTTTCATACGTCTCGCCATCCGGGAGATTGGAATTATTTGCTCCGGACAGCTTACCCAGTGTGTAGGTAAGCTGTTCCGGATATTTTCCGTAAGGTGTCGTGCGGGCTGTATATAACGCAGCTTCATATTCTTCTTTTGTCTCTGCATTCTCCCGGGTGGAGGGGGTAGCCCCGGAATCACCGCATCCACATAAGATCAATAAATTTATAATCAGCACACATGAAATAATCTTTTTTAAATACGAACCTGTAATCATATACATTCCTCTGTTTCAACCAAACTATAAGCAAATAATCATATGATCCCTTAACCTTTTACACCACCGGAGAAGCTCTCACGATAACACTTCTGCATAAACATGAACAGAATGATGATCGGAATTGAGATCAGCACCGCACCGGCTGCAAAGGAATTGAACCACGGATACACATATTCTTTCTCTAACATATTCCAAAGTCCGATAGATACGGTATAGTAATCCTTATTTGCACGGCAGATAACCTTTGCAAATACGAAATCAATCCAAGGAGCAAGAAAGGAATTCAGAACCGTATATACAATGATCGGACGGCTTAACGGAATAATGATCTTAGTAAACGACTGCCATCTGGTTGCTCCGTCCAGATAAGCTGCTTCCTCGATCGACTTCGGAATCGTATCAAAGAAGCCTTTTGCAATATAGAACTGTAAGCCTGCACCACCGGAATAAACCAGGATAAGTGCAACACGGATCAAGGATCCTTCTGACAGTCCGATCGCCTTTAAGATATAATAAACTGCAATCATAGCCATGAATCCCGGGAACATACCAAGGATCAATGCTACATTCATAAATGGGCGTCTCAGTCGGAAACGCATTCTCGACATACAGTATGACATCGCCAATACAAATACTGTAGATATTATACAGGAGAAAATCGCAATAATCAAAGTATTCATGAACATCTTCGGAAAATTCAGGATACCGGTATCTGTAAATAACTTTGTGTAATTGCCAAGAGTATACGCCTTTGGCAGCAATGTAGAAACATACTGTCCTTTTTCTCCACGGAAGCTGATCAGAACGATCCACAGAATCGGGATTACCCAGATCACAGAAAGAATTACCAGTATAATATGAACAACGATATCCGATGGTGTAAGCTTCTGTTTTCCATTTATTTTCTTACCTGTTTTAGTCATTACTGGAATCCCTCCTCGTCTTTATAAGATGTTGTATTATGATAGGTGATCAGAGATACGATCGCAAGAACGATAAATGTCATGATACCGATAACCGCACCCAGATTATAATACTGATTATCAACTGTCAGCTTGTAGAGCCAGGTAACCAGAAGATCGGTCTTTCCTGCTGTCTTTCCAACCGGAATCGGTGCTCCGTTTGACAGAAGATAGATTACATTAAAGTTATTAATATTACCTGCAAAAGTCGTGATCAGATACGGAGCTGTTACAAATAACATATATGGAAGTGTGATCTTAAAGAAGATCTTCACCGGTCCGGCTCCATCCACTTTTGCGGCCTCATAGATATCTTCCGGTATACTTTGTAAGATACCGGTCACCTGCATAATGGTAAACGGAATACCGATCCAGATATTGATCACGATAACCATGATACGGGCAACGGTTGCATTGCTCCAGAACGGAATTGCATTGTCGATGATATGATGATTCAGTAATAAGGTATTTACGATACCATTCTGACTGAAGATCGTACGCATCAAAAGCAGGGATACAAACTGTGGAACGGCTGCGGATAACATGAAGATCGACCTCCACACACTCTTACATCTTGTTCCCTTTCGATTGATGACCATTGCAAGGATCATACCGAAGATATAGTTGGTAAATGTCGCAGCAACCGCCCATACCAGCGTCCATCCGAGAACGGACCAGAATGTACTTCCGACTGCGTCATTAAAATTCAAAATCTTGGCAAAGTTTTTCAGTCCTACCCAGTTAAACAATACCGTATGGGAATCCAGCTTACTGTAATTTGTAAATGCCATACAGATCATGAATACGAGCGGCAAGATCGTAAAGACAACAATCCCGAGTACCGGAAGTGGAAGCAGAAACATATGAAGGTTTTTATCAAATAAACTCTTAATATCATCTGTAAATCCCGGAACTTTCTTCCCTGCATCATGCAGGCACTGTGCACGATATGCGCTCTCGACACTGACTACCCAGAGGCATACAAATGCAAATATGATAAATACCGTGGCTACTCCATATAATAACATCAAAAGGGAATTATCACCCTGTGTATATTCAAATATGCCTTTTGCATCATTCCACACCTTCTCCTGTTCTGCTCCTCCCAGATGGAAGAAATCGGTCAGAAGGGATGCACCGTTTTTTATCATGAAATAAATAAATATGCTTTCAAGTACCAGAAATGATAAACCTTTTACAAACTGTTTTCTGACAATGTTTCCGAATCCCATGATCAGGAACGATAATCTGGTGATCCAGTCACCATTTCTCATGGCCTTGAAAACAGTATATTGATAATCACTTCGTCTTATTTTTTTCTTTTTGCTTACTGTCGCTTCAGCCATCCTGACACCTCCGTCTCAAAGTAAATGTTGCGTTTTTACGTCTCTTTCATAAAATAAAGTGTTCCACCACCCCTGTGGAAATGGAACACTCTATCTTATGAACTGTTTATTTTTACTCTGCTACATCTGTGTTCAATGATGTATTGAATGCTTCTGTCTGCTCAGCAGCATTATCATGTGTAACTTCACCGTTTAAGAGTGCCTTACCAAAATTCTCTGCCGGTGTCCAGAAGTTACTCATCTTAGGTACAAATGGCTGGATCATAGATGTATTGTTAAAGGTATCGTTCTGAGCTGTTACTAATGCATCATTCTTTACCGTATCACTCTCTAAAAGATTTGTGTTACAAGGAACAATGCTTCTTGCTTCATAATGTGACTGCTGTGATTCTTCGTTACCAAGGTACAGGGCAAGTGCTACTGCTACCTGTGGATATTCACAGTTTGGATTTACACCGATTGCCTTTGAACCGGCAAATGAAAGTAACTGCTTGTCAGATCCGCCGATCTTGGCTGTAGGCATAGCTGCGATTCCAAGATCATCACCAAGTGCATCATGTAATGCCTTATAATCCCATGAACCGGAAAACATAGCTGCGATAGATCCATCTGTCATACCGGAAATACCGACACCGGATTCATCATTTACAAAATTCTTATTTGCTACAAGATCTACAAGGTAATCTGTAACAGCCTTTCCATTATCTCCGCCAAAGTTGATTCCTGCGTCATTATCTGTACCATCACCGAATAATGTACATCCGTTTGCAAGATAGAATGCTGCATCATACCAGCTGTTTGTAAGAGGAAAAGCAACTTTTCCTTTTTCAAGCATTGTATCAAGGCTCTTTACATCGCTGTCTGAATATACTTTCTTGTTATAGTATAAAAACCATGTATTTGTTGTAAACGGAACACCATAGATTCCTCCATCTACTGTGATAGAATCCACAACTGCCTGTGAGTTTGTTGACTTTACATAGTCTGCTGTGCTTCCGCCTAACTCCGAGATTGCGTTTGCATCGATCAGTGTCTGTAACTGGTCGTTTGCGAACATATATACATCTGCTGATGCGGATACATCCTGTGTTACGGTCTTTCCTGCATCTGCCTCGCTGCATGTACCATATTCAAATGAAAGATCCCAATTTGGATGTTCCTTATTAAATGCTTCACATCTTCCCTGAAGCCATTCACCATAATCCGGTGACTGATCCTCGGCAGGTCCCCATACTGTAATTGTTGCTTTAATGTTTTCCTCTTCTGCAGATGTATCAGTACTCTCTCCTGATGTTGCCTCTGCATTTGATGCTGTTGTGGAATCCTTAGATGTATCATCCTTCTTATCTCCACATCCTGCGAGTAATGACATGCACATAGCTCCTGCCAGTGCAATTGCTGCATACTTTCTAAACTTCATAACCGTTCCTCCTTTAAATAAGTCATGTTTTTTTGTTTGTTTTTTAATACTTTTGCAGTACCTTTACCTTATGACATTATTATAAAAAGGAACCGTTTCACCGTATATATCAATAATTTCAGAAACATGTTGGTTTTTTATGAATGTTTGATTTCTGCATGCAGTTCTTTTGGAAAATGGATCGTGACAGTCGTTCCCCTGCCAACTTCACTGTCGATACAAACCGCATATTCCGCTCCATAATACAGTTTGATACGTTCATTGACATTTCGCACACCATAGCCCTTCGAATCGGCAGTCAGTATCAGCTCCGCCTGTTCTTGGGTCATACCGACACCATTATCGGATACCGCAAACCGGATATCTTTATCGTCCTCTTTTCCACTGATGCGGATCTCTCCTCTGCCATCCTGTTTCAGATCTATGCCATGATGGATCGCATTCTCGAGGATCGGCTGTAAGATCAGGTTCAGTGTTTCATATTTTAAAATGGAATCATCGATATCATAGATAACATCGAAACTGTCATCGTGCATCGTAAGCTGGATATCCAGATATGCTTTGATGTTCGCGATCTCATCCCGGACAAGCAGGATATTCTTTCCCTTATTTAACGCTGTCCGGTAAAAGGTGGACAACGACAACGTGATACGGCTGATATCCTCCTGGTCTGCCTCTAACGCTTTCCAGTTAATGATAGACAGGGAATTATACAGGAAATGCGGATTGATCTGCGCCTGCAACGCCCGCATCTCATATTCCTTTTCTTTGATCTTGCTTCGGTATACTTCATTGATCGTTGCATCCAGACGCTTCGTCATACTGTTATAACCATTGATCAGATCACCGATCTCATCCGTACTGTCATTCTCAATCTCCATACCAAGATTCCCGGTTTCCAGATTACGCATTTTCTTCTGAAGCTTACTGATACGTTTCGTTATGAACTCGGAAATTATACGGATACATGCGACTGCTGCGATCAGACTGACCAGGATTGCTGCTGCAGCAATTATTAAGATTGGCTGAATCGAAGAAATGATCAGTCGATCCGGCTTATAGATCCAGATCTTCCAGCCGGATGCCTTCGACTCCCGCTTAATAAACTGATAACCGGAATCCTTCTGCCCTACTGTTGCAAAGAACTGTTCCTCTGATAATTCATACGGCTGTTTTTCTTCTGTAAATACACTCTTTTTAAAGATGCAGTTACCTTCTGCATCCTCTATCACAACGCCATAATTATCAAATACCGTTTCGTTATTAAACGGCTGGAATACGCTGTCATAATCCACCCCTACATAGAGCAGACCCTTCGCCTTTTTCTGCTCCAGCATAGCCATGCGGTTTAACGAATACGCAGTCTTATCCTTCGCATTCACGATCCAGTGGATCTGGTTATCGTCAACTATTCCATAGTTCGTCTCTTCATTTTCAAGCGTGGTAATGGGGGCGATCGTACTGCCGTGCTTCACCTGACAGGCATCCGTGTAGATCGTTACCTGCTTTACATCATCATGAAAATACATAATAGAAGAAAGCAGGGGATCTATGACACTTGCCACCTGCTCATAATTCTGATATGTACTCTGATCCGAGCTTAAGATCTTCGCGATCGACTGATTATAGGATATATAATTAGAAAGATTGTTATAAATCTCTAACTCATTATCAAGCGCATCCGTCGTCTGTGTCAGATACGATTCCAGGATCATTGTCTCACGATCCCACAGGATCTTCTTCATCTCATGGTAGGTGATCGTCAGCGTGATCATGATCGGCAAAAAACCGGCAAGTATATAAATAACCAACAGCTTGCCGGATAATCGCAGATTCTGGAACCTTCTTTTTATCCTTTTATCTATCCGTTCTTTATGCATCCGCCTGTCCTCCGCTCTCTCTGAATTTCTGCGGACTCACGCCAAAGAACTCACGGAAGCTGGAACAGAAGTAAGACACATTCGGATATCCGCACGCCACACTGATATCTACGATCTTCGTCATGCTGTTCTCTAACATATCCTTTGCCTGTTCCATCCGGTATGCCTTGATGAATTTGCTTAGATTCTGTCCGGTTTCCTTCTTAAATACCGTACTTAGATAGCTCGGTGCGAGATGTACCATATCCGCCAGCATATCGATTCCAAGCTCGCTTCCATAGTTCCGGTAAATATACTGCTTCACCAGTTCTACTTCCCGATGCGCCATCTGTGTCTTTCCTGCAAAACAGGTTTCCAGTCTCCGGATTGCTTCTTCGACAAGCTCTGTCAACACCTGAAAATCTGTCGCCATATATAATTTCTCAATGTCTTTATTTAACTCTGCTTCGTCAGTCTCATCGATGCTTCCGTAGATATCCTTCATCAGATTCGAGAACAGGAACTTGATATAGATCTGGGAGTACTCTGTCTTATGTCTGTACTTCTCACAGAATCTCTGGAAATGCTCCCGGAGTGCTTCCACATCCTTCATCTTGATATCCTGTTTCATCTGCTTCATAAAGGTGTCATCATCGAACTGGATAATACCCGGAGTCTCACCCTCCATGTTCGGATAAAATACATGGATCTCCGGATGGTAGAATTTGTTCTCCATCAGTACTTCGAGTTCTTCCATCTTATCTGCCACTTCGGACAGATCCCCGATATCAGAGGATATCGCTATGTAACAGTCAGCATCATAATCGGCTTTGATGATCTTTACGATCTCATTTGCCTTACGGAGAATATTCATCTCATCCCCTAAGAATAAGATCTCCTGCTGCTGGTTCAGGTTCAGATATTGCAGGATTCCAATTGACTTTAAGTTCTCATTCTCTTTGAAATCCACCCCACGTCTGCCGAAGAAATCATGATTGAATTCCATCAAAAGCATATTCTTGAATTTACCCAGATCTAGCGATAATCCGCTGTATTCCTGTCTGAGCTTCGTAACATCCGTTCCGTTCAACAGCATATAGAGCGCATGCTCATATAAGAATTCCATGCTCTTATTCTTCAGCTCGTCCGAAGCCTTTGCCTCTTCCAATTCATTTACAACCTTATTCAGGGTATTCTTGAATTCATTTGGATCAACCGGCTTTAAAATATAATCAACAACACCCAGCCGGATCGCTTTCTTTGCATAGTCGAATTCATTGCATCCGCTGAATATGACTGTGCGCAGCTTTTTCTTTTCCTTCACAACATGGTCGATCAGTTCGATTCCATCCATGAAAGGCATCTTTACATCTGTAAGCAGGATATCAAAATCTTCTTTCTCCAGCTTCTCCAGTGCATCCACACCATTTACCGCCTCTGCAATCTCAAATTCCAGATTCAGTTTTTTTAAAAGAAACCGAATACCGTTTCTTTCTATCTTCTCATCATCTACGATCAATATCTTGTACATATCTATCAACGCCTTTCTATGGTGGAAATATATATCTTATTTTAACACATTTTACAGCTTCCAGATATCTTTATTATATTCTGCGATCGTACGATCGGAGGAGAAGAAGCCTGCCTTGCTGATATTTACCAGAGTCTTCTCAGCCCAGCCCATACGATCTTCATAATCGGCAAGCACCTGTTCCTTTGTCTGAATGTAATCACAGACATCAAGAAGTGTCATAAACCAGTCTTTTACGATCAGCTCGTTATGAAGTCTGGCAAGTGATTCCTTCTGACCGATCGCAAGCAGCTCATCACTCACGATAAAGTCTACCAGCTTCTTAATCTCCGGCTTCTCATAATACTCTCTTGCCACATAGTCTGCCTTTGCATAGTGCTCGATCACTTCTTCACTGGATTCACCAAAGAAATAAATATTATCCTCGCCCACCAGTTCTCCGATCTCTACATTTGCACCGTCACGGGTTCCCAGAGTAACCGCACCGTTTAACATGAACTTCATATTTCCTGTTCCGGATGCTTCCTTGGATGCCAGTGAGATCTGCTCTGAGATATCGCACGCCGGAATGATCTTTGCTGCCTTTGATACATTATAATTCTCGATCATAACAACTTTCAAGTACGGACTTACCTCAGGATCATTGTCGATCAGCTCCTGCAGGCAGAGGATCAGATGAATGATGTCCTTTGCGATCGTATAAGCAGGCGCAGCCTTTGCTCCAAATATAACTGTGATCGGAGTCTCCGGCAGGTGTCCCTTCTTGATCTCAAAATATTTGTAGATCACCCAGAGGGCATTCATCTGCTGACGCTTGTATTCATGCAGTCTCTTGACCTGAATATCAAAGATCGAATTCTCGTTGATGTCGATTCCCTGTGTCTCTTTCAGGTAGTCCTTTAAGACTGCCTTATTGCTCTGTTTGATCGCAAGGATCTCTTCTAATACATTCTTATCCTTGTAGTAAGAAGCCAGCTCCTGTAACTTATCGGCATCCTTCTTGTAGTCCGGTCCGATCAGCTCTGTGATGTAGGCTGCCAGCTTTTCATTGCAGTGTAATAACCATCTTCTGAATGTGATACCATTTGTCTTATTGTTGAATTTCTCAGGATAGATCTCATAAAATGGATGCAGCTCTGAATTCTTCAGGATCTCGGTATGCAGATAAGCAACACCATTTACACTATGGCTGTAATGCATATCGATATGTGCCATATGCACACGAGAATCTCCATCTATGATATAAACACGCTCATCCTTATAACGGTTTCTGACCTTTTTATCCAGCATACGGATCACAGGCATAAGCTGTGGAACAACCTTCTCCAGATAAGCAACCGGCCATTTCTCCAATGCTTCTGCAAGGATCGTATGATTGGTGTAAGCACATACATCGGTTACAATCTCTGTTGCTTCATCAAAGGAAATACCTTCCTCCATCAACAAACGGATCAACTCAGGGATCACCATAGATGGATGTGTGTCATTGATCTGAATGGCTGCGTAATCTGCAAGGTCATGGAGATTCGAACCTTTCTCTTTTGCCTCTGCAAGGATCAGCTTTGCGCCATTTGCAACCATGAAATACTGCTGATAGATACGAAGTAAGTTACCGGCTTCGTCACTGTCATCCGGGTAAAGACAGAGTGTCAGGTTCTTCTTGATATCTGTCTTATCAAAGCTAATGCCATCCGGCTCCATGATACTCTCGTCCACGCTCTCGATATCAAACAAATGCAGTTTATTTGTGCGGTTCTCATAGCCTGTCACATCGATGTCATACATTCTGGACTGTACAGTACAGTTTCCGAACCGGATCGTGTTGCTTACATCGGTCTTTGTCAGCCAGCTG
Organism: Lachnospiraceae bacterium GAM79; assembly: GCA_020735665.1. NCBI lineage: Bacteria > Bacillati > Bacillota > Clostridia > Lachnospirales > Lachnospiraceae > Lachnospiraceae bacterium GAM79. The sequence goes on along the minus strand of CP085928.1, from coordinate 240,769 downwards.
TCTGCCTCGATCCATGGATTCGCAGTCTCCTTCTGATAGTTATTCTCAAATACCTGCTTGAACAGACCCATATGGTAATTTAATCCGATACCATCTCCCGGAAGTCCGAGTGTCGCCATCGAATCAAGGAAGCAGGCTGCCAGTCGTCCAAGTCCGCCATTTCCAAGGGATGGTTCCGGCTCTACTTCTTCGATGTCATAGATGCTCTTACCGTTTTCTGCCAGCACCTGTTTTACTTCGTCAAAGATTCCAAGATTGATCAGGTTGTTGGATAACAGCTTACCGATCAGGAACTCTGCTGATATATAGTAAACCTTTTTCTTGCCATCCTCTGTAACCTTGTCCTCTGCTAATTCTTTTGTCATATCAAGCAGCGCAAAATAGATCTCCTCATTGCTGCATTCTTTGATCGTTTTATTATATTTTTTCTTACAAATCTCTGTTAACATTATATCCTCCTTACAAAAATACTGCTTCACAGCATTTCTTCCATATACTCTTGTTAATTCCCTTAATCTGTCTCTGATCTCGTCTGTAAATTCACCCTTCTTCATCCGCCAGCGCCAGTTTATACCGATCGTAGACGGAAGATTCATCCGTGCTTCGTTATCCTTTCCAAGCAGATCCTGCATCTGAACGATAACGGTATCGGCAGAGCTCATATATAATACCTGCATCATCTTCTCCGGGATCTCCTGCTCATCTGCCGCTCCCAGATATTTCATCATAAATGTAAGATTTTCCTTTGATGCATTCTCGATATATCCTTTTAATGTGTCATTATCATGTGTTCCGATATAGACAACGTAATTCTTTTCGTGATTATGCGGTGCATGTTCATTCTCCGCATTTCCGTCAAATCCAAACTGTAAGATCTTCATTCCCGGATAGCCGGATTCCTTCACCAGCTTCTGTACCTCCGGCACAACGACGCCCAGATCTTCTGCGATCACCTTCGCATTTCCTCTGGCACTGTCGATCGCATCTACAAGCTTCTTTCCCGGTCCTTCCAGATAGAATCCGTTCTTTGGCTCTCCGTCTGCCGGAATGTTGTAATACCGCACAACCCCGATGAAATGATCGATACGGATCACATCATAGAGACTGGCTGATTTCCGGATCCGGTTCTTCCACCACGAGAACCCATCCTGCTCCATACGATCCCAGTCATATAAAGGATTGCCCCATTTCTGACCGTAATCGGAGAATGCATCCGGTGGACAACCGGCTACACACACAGGCTGTAGATCATGATCTAACTGAAATTGTTCTGTATTTGCCCATACATCTGCACTGTCCAGTGCTACATAGATTGGAATGTCGCCGATCAAGCTGATACCATGACGGTTGGCGTAAGATTTGAGTGCCTTCCACTGCTCATCGAATTTGAACTGAAGGAACATATAGAATCCGATCTCGTCGTGTAACTGTTCCCTGCACTTACGAAGTGCTGTTTCTTCTCTCTTTAAAACCGGTTCTTCCCAGCTTAACCATTCTTTGTTCTCATGGTCTGCCTTGACCGCCATATAAAGGGCGTAATCCGGAAGCCAGTTTTCATTTTCCGTAAGAAATTCCGCATACTGCTTTGATGTCTCATGCTTTGATCTGCCATATGCTTTTCTCAATACCTCAAACCTTTGTCTGTACAGGCGGGCGTAATCGATGTCATCCGGCTGATCGTACCAGCTATATGCATCTACCTCCTCCTGTGTCAGTAAACCTTCATGAATCAGAATGTCGAAATCGATAAAATAAGGATTGCCTGCAAATGCTGAAAATGACTGATACGGACTGTCACCAAAGCTGGTTGGTCCGATCGGAAGCACCTGCCAGTAACGCTGACCTGCCTCCTTCAACCTGTCAACAAATTCATATGCCTCTTTCCCCAGAGATCCGATTCCATAAGGGGATGGAAGGCTGCTGATCGGCAGGAGGATTCCTGCGCCACGCTCTAACGCTTTCTTCATGTCTGATACCTCTTTATTAAATTTTCTATTGAACAGCTATCCATTCGCCTGCATTTAATAAAGGTAAAGGTAAGGTAAAGGTCGTATATTCGGAATGTCTGTTCTGGTTTGTATTCTAATATCTTTTTCATGCTATTTCTTGCATAATAAGAGCATTTTATGATACTATTCTATCATTCACAACTTTGAGGTATTCTATCTTACCAAAACAGTGGCATTTGAGACCGCCGGTCCTTAGATGGCGCACCAGCGGCATCTTAGTACCGTTGCAGGTCGAAACGAGCGGAAGCGTCCACCTGTTTGGTAAGGATAGAATACCTCAAAGTTAGGAAAGGGAGGTACATATATGAATAGTCTTGAATATGAAAATTACATGGAAACGAAGGCACACGCCGATCCGCTTTTCCCTTACAACACCTATCTGTGCTCGATACCGCTCGACTTCAATGCCGTTCCACTCCACTGGCATCCATATATGGAGATCATTTACATAAAAAAAGGAAAAGGAAATGTAACGCTGGATTTCACTACGCACTATGTAGAGGAAGGAGATATCATTCTGATACTGCCGGGAAGGATCCACGGCATCTCTCAGTATTCCTCCTATTCGATGGAATATGAAAATATCATTTTCTCCGTTGATCTATTCCGATCCAGAAATCATGATACCTTAGACAGTGAATTCTTCCTGCCCCTGCTCTCCGGTGAATTAAATATAAAGAGTATCTATGACCGTGACGATCCATTATACAATTCCCTGTCCTCGTGCCTGAACCGGGTAGATGCCCTCTGTGCATCGACACCAAAGGGATACCGGCTTGCTCTGAAAAGCTGCTATTTTGAATTCTTCTATACCCTGTATGCACACGCAGAGCAAAAGGCAGAGACCTCAGATCGGAAGAATCATGCAAAGAATCTGGATCGTACCAAAGCAATCTTATCTTATATCGATCGAAACTACAAAGAAGCAATACCCATTGCAGACATTGCTTCTTACTGTGGATTCTCAGAATCCCATTTTATGCGATTTTTTAAGAATACTATGGGTGTATCCTTTACCACCTATCTGTGTGACTTCCGGTTAAATATCGCAGCAAGGCTTCTTGTCACAACCGATGACAGCATCCTGTCCATCGCAGAAAGCTGCGGTTTCTTTAACCTGTCCTATTTCAACCGAACCTTCAAGAAGAAATATGGTGTCACACCCGGAGGGTATCGAAAACGGTAACTGATCCGGTAACATCTATAGAGTATCGGAAGCAGTAACCACTGGAAAATACACCCGAATCTCACAGCCGCCTGTGGCTTCATCAGAGGACACATCCAGCTCCACATTTAGATCATGCGCCATTTCTTTTGCAAGGTAAAGTCCCATACCGGTTGCTTTCTTCCGCCTGTCACCGGAATCTCCGGTAAAGCCTTTCTCAAATACATACGGAAGATCGCAGGCTTTGATACCCACGCCATTATCCCGGACAGATAAAATAATCTTCTCATGTTCTCTGATACAGGAGATCCGGAGCTGTTTATTCTCTCCTTTGCTGTATTTGATCGAATTACTGATAAACTGTCCGAGCATAAAGGCAAAGCCACGTTTATCGGTAAATACTGTGTTCTCTTTTATATCAAGCCAAACCTGTATCTTCTGTTCTTCTAACAGTGGTGTGAAATCCTCCAGCACTTCTTTTACACAGGTTTCCGTATCGACCGACTCAAACCTGTAATCTTTTCTCGCCCCCTTTAAACGGGCATAGTATAACATCTGGTCGATATATCTCTGCATCTGACAGTTGATCCGGTCAAGCTTGCATACCACATCTTCTGACAGCTCGTCTCTGTGATTGTCCAACATAAATGTCAACAGAGCAAGCGGTGTCTTTACCTCATGCGCCCATGCTTCCACATATTCCTCATAATCATTTAGCTGTAACTTCGTCTGTGCGCATTGATCCGTCTGTTCATGTAATGTCTGACTGAAGCTTCTGATCTCCGCCTGCAGATTCTCAGCATCATGAAGCAGTTGTTCCTCATGATAGGAATCCGGCATTGCAAGGAATTCATCAAATGCTTTCTTCCGTTTTCTATCTTTCTTTGCCAGATAGAAAACAGCCGTTACAAATACCAGCAGACTGAACAAAATCACCGATATTGCGATCACATAAAATGCCTGTGCATCGATCAGCCATAACAGCAGGATACTGAGCAGATCAAGCAGTCCGATGATCCCCAGCCAGAATCTATTCTGTTTTATGATCTGTCCGATCTCCTTTATGGATATATGTTCCATCTCTACCTCTCCGATGTCTGTCCGACAAAACGATATCCGACGCCACGCACAGGAATGATCTGCTGTGGCATATCAAGATTCGCCATTGTCTTTTTCAGTCTCGTAAGATTCACCTGTAAAGCATTTTCATCGATGAATTCTGCCGTCCCCCATAAGGCGATACAGAGTTCCTCTTTCGTCACGATATCCGATCCGTGCTCTAAGAATATCCCAAGGATCTTTCCCTGATTCTGCGGCAGGATAACAGATCGGTTATGAATGTATAAAGTATAGGTCTGACGGTCAAGGAGGAATCCGTTTCCTTCTAAAAGGTTATTTCTTCCCTCGTACCGTTTCAACACATTGGATACTCTGGCAAGCAGGCGTTCTTTTCTGCAAGGCTTCGTCAGGAATTCATCTGCGCCCAGATCCAGAGCATGCAGTTCATCCTGAAGTTGATCCCTCGACGTCAGAACCAGAACCGGTATGGAGCTTTTCTGCTTCAGTTCCCGGCAGATCTGGAATCCACCCATGCCCGGCAGATTCAGATCGAGCAGCACCAGATCCGGGGATGCCGCAAGAATAGCCGCTGCCGCATTCTCAAAATCCGTGATACCGCTGGTCTGATAGCCCGCCTTCTGCAATATAGCTTCCAGTTCTTCCCGCATCATATCTTCATCTTCTACCACTGCTATATGCTTCATATCTACTCCTCATCTATCAGTCAAGGTTTCACGCCATCGCCATTGATCTTCATCTGCTCTGAATCTACTCCTCACGTTCCGGTACCATCAGTGTCAGAAGATACCGGTTGCTTGACCGTTTTACAAATGCCATATAAATGCATTCTACCACACAGAGCAGCAAAATCATAGCTGCAGCAAGCAGCATGGCATCTCGGATACTATTTGAGATCATACCGGAAACCAGTGTAAGGACGGCGCGCACACCGAAGATACTGCTGATGCCTGCAACGACAACCGGCATACCAAAGTACCAGTTGATCTGCTTTCTTGCGGAACGGCAGAGCAGTTCATAGGTTGCTCCAAGCCGGATCAGTGTCTTATATCTGCGGCCGGATTTCTGCTGTCCCATCAGGAACTGTACCCCGATCACAGTATTTGCAATGATCAGGAAAATGATCGCCAGATAGATCGTGATATAACTTGCTGCTACGATATAGAACATCCGGCGTCCCATATTTTTCAGATAACTTTCATATTCAATATTTTTTGCTGCAAAATCGATCTGCGCAAGTTTATCATTCATCTGCATGACCGACTGAAGCAGGTTATCTCCCTTGACCTTTGACTGATCCAGCACACAATTCAGATAGATCGTGCTGTCCCATGTATATTTGTCAAATACTTCATCCGGCACGATCAGGGCAAAGGATAATGTAATTGCCCGGTCTGTGATAAACGGTGTGTTCTGTATCTTACCGGTCAGATACATCTTATGATCCAGATATGCCACCTCCGGGCGGTCTGCCAGAATATCATTTATATTCTGATTCATACTATCCGATGTAAATTCCAGACTTTTAAATACTGCCGCCTCATCGTCTGACAATGCAAGAGGTTCTTTCCCTGCAAGTTCAAGTACATGATTATATCCGCTCAAAGAAATCAGATATGGATATGACTCATATTCCAGATTGTTAAGCAGAATATCTTTATCCTCTGAGTCCGGCAGTTGTTCTACCCGGTTCATGACTGATGACAGATCAAATACATCGTAATCATCATTTGCACCCGGAATAAGATGACCGACCTGCACCTCAAACAGATCGGAGAAATCCTGTTCCAGTCCGTTGTCTGTCAGAAGCTTTTTTACATTTGCCACACCCTGTTCCTGATCTTCTTCGTAATTCTCAAATGTATAATCCATGATATGGGTATTTCCTTTTTCATTTCCATAGGAAAATGCGATCACAATTCCTGCTCCAAAACAGCAGAGGGCTGCAAGGATCAGAACGGAACTGATCGATAAGGTACTGGATTTTCTTATGACATTTTCCTGCACCTGACGGAAATTAAATACCCGAAGGGCAGCTCCCCCATGGCTGTGTCTTGCCAAACGGTCGATAAAAAACCGCATGCCATAGAATAAGAGCAGCATACCGACAAAACCGATCAATACTGTCTCAGACATCTTACGAAGTGTCGTCCATGATATTCCTCCGATCGCCATGCTGTATGCCACAGCCAGGCAGATAATACCGAGGACGAAGCTTACCGCATAGACGCCAGCTGGGAACTGCTTCTTTGTTCCCTCCGGTGTATCAACTAATAATGCACCAATCTCCTGTCCTGCGATCTTCCCGCTTAAGATCAGGAATGCAACCAGCTTGATCACAAAAAATCCAACAGCCGTTATTATGATTGCCTGAATGGAAAATGTTACCTGATGTCCGACAATACCAAGTCCTACACATTTGGCTGTGATCAGACTGATCAGTTCGGATAATAAAACAGCGATCGGAAGTCCTGTTATAAGTGCTGCCAGACTGCTTCCTATATCTTCTGCAAGAAGCATCCCGAAAAGTTTGCTTCTCCGCATTCCCATCATCAGGTAAACGCCAAATTCGTGTTTTCTTCGTTCCAGTTGGAATTTGCTTGCATAGTAGATCAGAAAGAATAAGATCACCAGTGTCATTACAAAAAATGCAGGTATGATCTGGAATAGACGATCTACCGCATCACTCTCCATTTTCTTAAGAAATACCATAACATCCTGTGAAGAAAGTGACAGGATAATATAGAATGCCACGATGGATATTACTAACGAGGAGAAAAACAAGCCGTTTTCTTTTCTGCTTCGTTTACTGTTTTTTCGGATCAGTTTAAAGAACATTTGCACTGCCTCCTCCCAACTGTGCCATAACCTGCAAGATTCTTTCATAGAACTGCTGCTGTGTCTCAGCAAGCAGATCACGTCTTAATTCATGGAAGATCACGCCATCCTGAATGAACAGGATACGCTTGCAATAGCTTGCTGCATTGGAATCGTGCGTTACCATCAAAACAGTTGCCTTCTCATCCCGGTTCAGACCGGCTAATTTCTCCATTAAGGCTTTGGCATTTCTGGAATCAAGTGCTCCGGTTGGTTCATCTGCCAGAATGATACCCGGATTCAGGATCAGTGCTCTGGCTGCTGCCAGTCTCTGCTTCTGACCACCTGACATCTGCGATGGGAACTTATCCAGCACCTCGGTGATCTCCAGATATTCCGCTAACTGCTCCAGACGTTTTCCGCCCTCTGCCTCCGATATGTTATGAATCGACAACGGAACCATGATGTTCTCACGTCCGGTCAGATTATCCAACAGTTCAAAATTCTGGAACAGATATCCGATCTCCTTACCACGGTATCCTGCCAGCTTCTTGCCCTTCAACCTCTGGATCTCTGTACCTTTCATCCGGATCTTGCCGCTATCCGGCTGGATCACTGTTGCGATACAGTTTAATAATGTTGACTTGCCGGAACCGCTACTCCCCATAATTCCTAAAAACTCGCCCGGCATCACCTGAAATGTGATTCCGTTCAGAGCCTTTGTCTGGTTCGGTTCCTTGCCATAATATTTTTTCAGATCTTCTATCTCTAATAATGCATCCATGCTGCCGCCTCCTTGTACTTTCTTAATTGCTATTGTCTGACTTCTTGGGGTATCATGGTTTCCTTTGCACTCTCATACCCTCGCCCGTTTGCTTCTGCGGGTATCGCATTCTTTTTCTCGCTCTCATACCCGCTACTGTCCGACTTCTTAGGGTATCATGGTTTCCTTCGCACTCTCATACCCTCGCCTGTTTGCTTCTGCGGGTATCGCATTCTTTTTCTTACTCTCATACCCGCTGCTGCCTGGCTCCTGGGGGTATCATGGTTTCCTTCGCTCTCTCATACCCTCGCCTGTTTGCTTCTGCGGGTATCGCATTCTTTTTCTCGCTCTCATACCCGCTGCCGCCCGACTCCTGGGGGTATGACATTGGCTTTCTCGCTCTCATACCCGCTGCTGCCCGACTTCTGGGGGTATCATGGTTTCCTTCGCACTCTCATACCCTCGCCTGTTTGCTTCTGCGGGTATCGCATTCTTTTTCTCGCTCTCATACCCGCTGCTGCCCGGCTCCTGGGGGTATCATGGTTTCCTTCGCACTCTCATACCCTCGCCCATTTGCTTCTGCAGGTATCGCATTCTTTTTCTCGCTCTCATACCCGCTGCTGCCTGGCTCCTGGGGGTATCATAATTTATTTCTTAATTTCATACCCACCATATCTGACAATATTTATACTATCAGATATCTTCCTCAAATAACACTTACACTGAATGAAAGGTTTTGCCTGTATAATTCTGAAAACACCCGACGATACTAAATATGTTTAAAAAGATAATTGCGGAATTAATATATATTGCACATACATGAACAGCAATTTGTAGTCATTCCACAATCATCAATAAAATTTCATCAGGAGGTTATCCCATGTCAAATATGTTTTGTTTTCAGTGCCAGCAGACAGCTGGCAATAAAGCCTGTGTGAATACCGGAGTCTGCGGTAAGCAGCCCTCGACATCCAATCTGCAGGACGAATTGATCTGTGAACTGATACGACTTGCCGAAGCAGCCGAGCTTACAAAGAAATCCATGCAACAGAAAAAAGAGACAGATCCCAAACTTCTGTCCCGATACCTGAACAACCGAAAATCCGCTGATCGTCTGCTGATCGATGGTTTATTTACAACACTTACAAATGTGAATTTTGATGATAAATCAATCAAAGATTACATCAAAGAAGTGCAGAAAAACCAGAAAGATATCATGCGCTGTATGCCTACAGACATATGTAGCATATCAGATATCGCATATAAGAACTTCCCGACTACAAATATGAATTCACAAACTGCAAATATGAATTTCTCAGATACAGATATGAATGCACCAACTACAAATATGAATTTCTCAGATACAGATACGAATTCACCAACCGCAAATATGAATTTCTCAGATACAGATACGAATTCACCAACCGCAAATATGAATTTCTCAGATACAGATATAAATGCACCAACCGCAAATATGAATTTCTCAGATACAGATATGAATTCATCAACAGCAAATATCAATCCTCCGACCTGTGGATTGAAAGATCCACATGATATACCGGTAATCAGCCTGTGGGATGGTACGGACGATATCGTGTCACTCCGCTCCACGTTATTGTTCGGCTTAAAGGGAATGGCGGCGTATGCGCATCATGCAATGAATCTCGGCTATCAAAATGATAATGTAACAACCTGGTTCTATAAGGGCTTGTGTGAAGTGAACCGTGAACACTCGGTAGAAGAATGGATCGAGCTTATTATGGAATTTGGAAAAGTGAACTATCAATGCATGGAACTGCTCGATAAGGCAAATACCGAATCCTTCGGCACACCAACGCCGACTAAGGTTCACACCGATATCCGCAAGGGGCCTTTCATCGTTGTATCCGGTCATGATCTCCGCGATCTGGATCTGCTCTTAAAACAGACCGAAGGAACCGGTGTCAATGTCTATACACATTGCGAAATGCTTCCGGCTCACGGCTATCCAAAATTAGCCGCCTATAAGCATCTTGCCGGCAACTTCGGAACTGCATGGCAAAGCCAGCAGACGGAATTTGAAAATATCCCTGCACCCGTCCTCTTTACAACCAACTGCCTGATGCCCCCACGCCCAAGCTATGAAGATCGCATCTACACCACCTCTGTTGTCGGCTATGAAGGAATGGTGCATATCAAGGGAACAAAGGATGGCAAAAAGGATTTTACTCCGATCATCAAGCATGCCCTAAAGCTGGGCGGCTATGAACACGATCACAGCATGAGCGGTATCAATGGCGGACATATCCTGACAACAGGATTTGCACATGGCGCAGTCCTCTCCCATGCAGATAAACTTACAGCCGCCATCAAGAATGGTGATATCAAACACATCTTCTTGGTTGGCGGCTGCGACGGTGCCCATCCGGGCAGAAATTATTATACGGAATTTGTAAAACAGACTCCTATGGATTCTCTCGTTCTGACACTTGCCTGTGGCAAATACCGGTTCAATGATCTTGACCTTGGCGAGATCGATGGAATCCCTAGGATCTTAGATATGGGACAGTGTAACGATTCTTACAGTGCGATCAAGGTTGCCCTTGCACTGGCAGAAGCCTTCGGCTGTGATATCAACGAGCTTCCTCTGACTCTCGTTCTTTCATGGTATGAACAGAAGGCTGTCTGCATCCTTTTAACCCTGCTTGCCCTCGGTGTCAAAAACATCTATCTCGGTCCAACCCTTCCGGCATTCATGACAGAGACCGTTGTCCGTTTTCTGGTTGACACCTACAATCTGCAGCCGATCACGGCTCCTGAGCAGGATATGGATGCGATCCTCGGGCGCGGCTAAACAGTCAGCCGGCATCATCCTATTCCGGCAACAGCTTCATCACACGTTCCAGCAAACATCAGAGCTTCATCACACATTCCGGCAAACATCAGTGCTTTATCACACATTCTGGTAACCACCACAATAAGGGCAGCGGCTGGCATATCCGGTTGCTGCCTTATAAGAAGCACCGCAGTTCGAACATCGGACTGCGATCAGGTGAAGCTGTTCCGGATCGATCGGCTTGTTGTCCATCAGCTCTTCTTCTCTTCTTAACCGTTCTCCACGGACAGAAGCAGGATCATAACTGTACTTACCATTGTATTCATAGATATCGATCGTCATTCCGATCGGGAACATGGAATCCGCTCCTCCACTGATCGAAGTCGGCAGGATCACTTCCCGCTCGATACCATAATTATCAAAATAATGCACCTTTACATTTAAAGGAAATCTGCCATTTACCATATAAGATGTATTTTTTACATAACCATAAATCTTCGCTGTATACTTTTCACCATGTACACGGATCATTTTCTTGTTATGGAGCATAACAAGGATCGTCACGATAAAACATAATCCAAGTACCACAAACATTAATGGAATTAATATAAATGCCCCGGGCTTACCAAATGCAAATAAAAAGATCAATGTCATAAAAAGCCCTATTCCTGCAAAACCCACCCCGACAATCATACATATCTTCTGTGCACTGTTCATATCCATCTGCCTCCCACATAATGATCATAACTATGATACTAGCATCTACCCATTTATAAGTCAAACAAATCCATGTATTATTGCGTATACAATTATCTGTTCTCGCCTATGATATTCTTTATACCTGCATATGAAATTTTATAAGTTTGAATATGAAATTTTCACTTGCATTTTTACTAAAAGCTTAGTATAATGACCGACGTTGTAAAAATTGAAGAAAAAGCTTTGGTATAAAATTGGAAACGACACAAGTGTGCTCCTGATATTTCACCTCGTTTGCCGACGGATGAGCATATCACTTGATAACGAACAACACATGTGTCTTTTTTGTGCTTATTTTTAAGATATTTGCAGTTTTGGTTCTGCATTTATTCAGATTATTTATCAAAAAGGAGATTTATTTTATGCCAAAAACTTTATTTCAAAACATTGTTTTCACATTAATGATGTCTTTTCTTATGGTCTATGCCATGATCTGCTACAACATTTCCCTAAACACGGGTGGAATGTCAAACTCCGTTTTCTTAGCCGCCTTTCATGAGCTTATCATCATGTGGCCGGTTGCCTTTTTTCTTGAATTCCTGTTTGTAGATAAGGCTGCACATGCTCTTGCATTCCGCTTCGTGAAGCCGGATGACCGCCCGATCATCATCACGCTTGCAATTTCTACCATGATCATCTGCATTATGTGTCCTTGCATGAGCCTTGTTGCCACTATTTTATTCAAACATGCCGGTCGTCAGTTTGCAGCCGTGTGGCTCCAGACCACCTTCTTAAACTTCCCGGTAGCTTTCTTCTGGCAGCTTTTTTATTGCGGTCCGTCTATCCGTCTGATCTTCCGCAAGCTTTTTCCAGCGAAATAAGCCTGTATAAACAATGGATTCGAGTGATCCGGCAGGCTGGCACTTCCTACATATGATCCGCTTTATTTTCTATTCGGTTCGCACGCTTATTTATCAGCAGTCGCCCAAACTCGTCCTTACGGACTCAGACATGGGCTTGATGCTGATAGTTAGTGCAAACCTCATAACGAAAATACGCTAATGTCATATGTAGGAAGTGCCAGCCTTCCGGATCACTCGAATCCATTATTTATATTATGAAATTAGAGAATCCCCTCCGACAGATGGTTATATGCGTAACGTTTTACCTGTATTTCTTATATGGTCATCAGACGTTTTCTAACTATGACATTTGCGAAGATTGCGTTGTGAGCTGCATATTGCCAGTAAATACGGGTGCCTGTTCGAGCTCAAAGAGCGAGTTGGCACAGGAGTATTTACGAATCAGGCATATGCAGCAAACAGAAATCATAGCAAGTCATAGTAAAAAATGGCTGACTGCCAGATAGGAAATACAGATAAAGCCCCATATGTATAACCATCTGTCGGAGGGGATTTACACATTACGACTGCCAGACCAGGTTACCGGATGGATCAAGAGCCTGAATCCGGTAGGTATGGGCTTTAAGGTCTGCGGACAGACGGGCAAGATAACCGTCCTTTTTCCAGGTGATATAAATACGGTTATACATCTGGTCCGCCGGTAATTCTGCAAAATGCAAAGCATTTTCTGCCTGAGCAGAGATCTGCGCTGCAGGCTTTGTACGGATTGTCATTTCCGCATCAAATCCAAATGCCGGAAATTCTTTCCGGAATTTCAACATTTCAAGCTGCTTTTTTACGACCTCCTTTTCAAGGCCTGACTCTATATCTTTTTGTGAAAGATTCGTCCGGTTGATCTCTTTATGTCCACCTGCACCTGCACGCTTCACTGCCTCATAATCATTAGATCCGGCAAACAGATCCAGATACCAGACCTGAGGTTTTCCGGGCATAAATATCTGTAATGCTCTGGCTAATAACAATGCCTGCTCATTTTCGCCAAGTGCATTATAATATGTCGTATTTACCTGATAATACATCTTTTTATTACCGTGAAGATCCTTTACAAAACCCCCACGATCCACAAGCAACCGGATCAGATCTTCAATCCTGTCGTCCGGCAACAGTCCGGCAAGATCCAGTACCGGTATTCCATCATGGCATCCAAGCATATTCACAGTATGAATATTCTCTTTTATCTGTTCCTTTGCCCACTGCTCCAGGTAAGAGCCATCGCCTCTGTAAAGAGCATCCAGGATCAATCCCGGAAGGAAAAAGTCATATGTCAGATATCCCTTCTCTGCTATCATCTTATACTTTTTCTCTTTATATCCGGCATGAATCTCCGGAAGAAGGCGGATTCCATATGGTTTTGCAAGCTTATGGATCTGTTCAAGGAATTCCCATGTCTCCGGTTCATTTAAGAAATTGGCGCGTCCCGGGGCTTTTGGGGCATATGCAAATGCATCCAGACGGATTATCTTCGCTCCGTAACCTGCCAGTTTTTTTATGGTTTCACGGTAAAAGTCCCAAACCTTTTCTGATTTAATATTGAGGTCCATTTGTCCTAAATATCTGGTATGATAATCATCAGTATCCCGAATCTCCTGATAAAACGTATTCCAGTATGGAATCCGACTGCCATCTGCCATTTTCACCATCAACAGAGGCAATCCCGGTTTGCGGAAGAACATCGGATCCAGATACTTCTGTTCCGGTTGTATATAGCCGTCTTCTGTCATTTCTCCACAGTTTTCCCAGAATGTATTCCAGTTAATAAAAAAGTCACGATATTCAGATCGACTGCCATTCTCCAACAGATCCTGAAACTGTGGCGACTGTACAGACGCATGGTTTAACACAAAATCCAGCTTCAGATCAATATTCTGTCTGCCCAACCGTAATAGTGCCTTTTCAGAATGAAATGTCTCCTCAAGATCATAGTCGATTACAGAAAAACCACGATCCAGATCAGAATGGTAAATACTCGGTAGTATATACATTGAGGAAAATGCATCTGCAAATCCATCTCTTTCAAATAAATCCGCAACAGCTTCCAGATCTCCGCCAAGACTGTCCGGATACAGATTCAGCATTGGACCATTTTTAATTTTATTTATATCTGTCATATTGGTTTCTTCTATCTCTATTTTCCTCATATTCTATAACCTCCTGTTCACTTACTATTCCGTATAAATCCTGCCATGCATATCCTGAATGATGTCTGCCCTATCCAGTCCATCATTAATCTTTTTCTGCTCAATTCTTAATACTCTGGCTACAAATGGACTGTCAATGGCAGTGTCACGATTCCTCTTCTTTCGGTTTTCAAGTGTTTCTTCCGGCGTACTGATCAATACAACAGATACATCTACCCCCTGCAGGTATGCACTGTTTCCATGTGTCCATTCAAGAATCAGAATATCTGTATCTGATACATCCCTGCGATCATACCAGATATCATCCTGGGTTCTTCCCATATGACGTAGCAGCAGTTGTGAAGTTCCTCTATGAAACTGCATGAGAAGATTCGATATAGCTTCATAATCCAGTTCCTGATCCGTACCCAGATAGTCTGTAAGAGCCTTGTCTCCATACTTCTGATATATGGATAACCACTGCATGTCCTCCTGTTCTTCTGCATCCCTTCCGGCTTTTTGAAGCTTTAATAATTTTTCTTTTATTTCATCTGTATATAGCCTTTCAGTTATAAGTCCATTTAACCCGGACATACGAAATCTCGCAATTCGTTCTGCATCATTATACATGGGAATCCGATGCGGATAATTGTCCCCGCTTATAATAAGTGATTTCTTTCCCTGTTTTTCAAACATATTTTGAAGTAAGAAAGCCATTCCGGTCTTACCAACACCAGAACCTCCGGATACCGATATGACTGTTTTTTTCTCTTTTCTTTCCTCTGTTTTTTTCCGGATCAACGGAAATAATCGTTCCGCGTTTTTGATCTGTTCCTGTGCCAGATCCGATACTGTAATTTCTTTCGTATCCATCTGTCTGTCACCTCATTTCTGATCATCTTATATATCTTTTACTCTATTGTTTTTGCCAAACTCCCCGATCTCTGCAAACAGAAACCGGGGAGTCCTATTTATTCTTATTCTACTGCATCAAGCAGGATCTGATAGCTTGGATAATTACCGGATACTACCGTAAACGGCATACCGAGCTCCATCAAAGCAGCTCCTGAATAAACAGTACCTGTTTTCTTATCCCGATAAGAACGTTCCGGCGCAAGCCCTCTCAATCGAATATAAAATACAGGATGATTACCATGTGTATTTAATAAAACAGCACCTACAACTGCATGTTTTTTTTCTTCATCGACAGACATCCATGCTCCATATTCCGCTTCAAACGGATTACTTAATCTGTAATAATCCCCTTTTAAAATAACCGGTGCTGCTTCATGATAGGTTTTGATCTGTTCACGGACTGCCGTCTTGTCTTCCTCAGATAATTTTCCAAGATCCAGTTCATATCCGAATGCACCTGTCATGGCAACCACACCTCTGGTATTCATATCCGTCACTCTGCCGGTCTGATGATTCGGCACCGCAGATACATGGGCTCCCATCGTTGATAAAGGATAAGCAAACGATGTACCGTACTGGATACGGATACGGTCAACGGCATCTGTATTATCACTGCACCATATCTGTGGTGTATAATACAGCATACCCATATCAAACCTTCCGCCACCGCCGGAGCAGCCTTCCCATAACATATCCGGAAATGCCTGCGTCAGACGTTCCAGCAGGTCATATACACCAAGCATATAGTCATACATTACATTTCCCTGCCATACCATACTGTCGGAATATATATCACATAAGCTTCGATTCATATCCCATTTCACATAATTGATATCGCCCTGCCTGAGGACAGCTGCAATCTGTTCATAGATATGGTCCACCACCTCCGGATTTGCAAAATCAAGTACAAGCTGATTTCTGCCGTGTACCGGATGTTTACCGGGAACCTGAATTGCCCACTCCGGATGTTTTCTGTAAAGATCACTGTTTTCTGAAACCATCTCCGGTTCTATCCAGATACCAAACTGAACACCTTTGTCATG
The DNA here is from genome assembly GCA_020735665.1 of Lachnospiraceae bacterium GAM79. Lineage (NCBI taxonomy): Bacteria > Bacillati > Bacillota > Clostridia > Lachnospirales > Lachnospiraceae > Lachnospiraceae bacterium GAM79. Next base: position 224,426 of record CP085928.1, on the reverse strand, counting down.
AACCCGTTTTGTCAGCTCCGTAAGAGAACAGCCCAGTTTATCTTCATTTACAATCCAGTCACCAAGGGATGAATTATCATCATCTCTTGTGCCAAACCAGCCATCATCCATGACCAGAAGCTCCACACCAAGTGCTGCAGCCTGCTCCGCAAGATTAACGATCGCTTCACCATTAAAATCAAAATAACAGGCTTCCCAGCTATTTACAAGAACCGGACGGATCTGATCTTTATATTTCCCGCGACAGATATGCTCTCTCACCAAATGATGCATCTGATTGGATAGCTGTTCCATTCCATACGCTGAATATGACAGAACTGCTTCCGGGGCATAAAATGTCTGCTCCGGCTTTAGTTGATAGGAAAAGAAATCCTCCTGAAGACCCATAACCAGACGGATCTGATCAAACTGATCTAATTCTACGCTTCCTTCAAAGCTTCCACTGTACACCAGTGATACACCATAACAGGCTCCGGCGGTCTCTGTTGTGCCATGTTCCGCAAGGATCATATATGGATTATACTGATGTCCGGACGTACCACGATTACTTCCGATCACCTGTTTGCCATGTGTTACCGGTGTTCGCTGCATATTCCGTTCCATTGCATGCCGTCCATAAAATGTCAGTACATCATAATCTCCATACAAAAGATCAAGACATGCGCTGGAAAGCTTCTCCAGATAGATTTCATTCTTTCCGACATTTGTAACTTTTACACTTCTGGTTATTACATCGCAGTCAGGTAATACGCCATATAATAATGTTACCTCTACACCGACTCTTTCGTCCTTCAGATATATGCACAGAGTCTGTGCAGCTTCAGAATGTGCTGCCGGAAGTCCCGGGAGATCATACTTACCATCCTGAATCTGATATCCTGTATAGCGAAGATCAAGTGCCATACAGCCATTTGCTTCACGGATCTTTCCTGCCGTTGTTCTGTAATCACCGGTTCCAAGAACAGGGAATTCCTGAGGAAGTGCATCTAGGGAATAAGTACGATCGTTTCCAAGATCATATGGATTTCCTGAAAAACCTCGATCATAGTAAGTCAGTATATAATCCATTTCCGAATCCAAGCGTTTTCCGTAATACAGATGAAGCAAATAATCATGTGTATCGGCCATCATCTGATAAGTTGTATGTCCCGTATGGAGAGAAAATATTCTTTTCTCTTTGTTATATATAATAGCCATAAATTAAGTCTCCTTTTATTTTACTGCTCCGTTTGCCACACCTGATATGATCTGTTTCTGACAAATAATATAGAAGATCAGAATCGGAAGTAACGCTAACAGATAAGATGCAAAGGCCAGATTGTAATTTGTTCCAAACTGAGTCTGGAAATTCAGCTGCGCAAGCGGAAGTGTATTCTGATCACCGGACATAATTACAAGCGGTGTCATAACGTCATTCCATGTGCCAAGGGCTGTAAGGATCGCAACCGTTGCATGCATTGGTTTCATATTCGGGAAGATGATCTTCCAGTAAGTCGTCCATGTAGTGGCTCCGTCAACACAAGCTGCCTCTTCCAGTTCAAGCGGAAGATTATTCAGATATCCGGCATATAACATTGTGTTCATCGGAAGATAAAATACTGTATAAAGTAATACCACACCAATCATATTTGCCAGTCCCATTTTTGCTGTCTGTTTTACAAGCGGCATCATCAAAATAGCAAATGGCACGAACATACCACTGACAAGATAAAGATAAATTCCATTATAGATCCGATTCTTTTTCTTGCTTCGTCCAAGTACATAACCGATCAGGGAATGTATTACGATCGATAATGCGATAGTTGCCAGTGTGATAAATAAACTGTTACCGAGAGAATGCCAGAAATCTGTTACCTCCATAGCTTCCTTAAAATTACTCAGACTCCAGTGCTGTGGAAGAGATAAGATTCCATGGATATCATTTGTCATCTCAGACGGCTGCTTAAATGCGATCATAACCGTCATATATAATGGGAACAGGATGGTTACAAGACCAAGGATCAACAGAATCGTAACCCCGATATTATATCGTTCTTTTCCTGTCTTAATCCCCTTTTCTTTATATTCTTTTCTGATCTGTCTCTGCGATTTTTTCATAACTGTTCCTCCTTCTTACCCAGGAAACGCATCTGTAATACAGATATCACTACGATTACTATAAAGAACACGACTGCATTTGCACTCTGGAATCCAAACTGTCCGCCACTCATACCATTGTTGTAGATCAGGTAGGAAATGGATTCTGTGCTCTGCGCAGGGCCACCCTTTGTCAACGACATGATCTGGTCAAATACCATCAGGAAGTTCTTCATACAAAGGACTACATTAATTGTAAAAAACGGAAGGATCAGTGGGAATGTCAGATAACGGAATTTTGCAAATCCGGTTGCACCATCTAAAGATCCTGCTTCGTATACATCTTCCGGAACTGTCTGAAGACCGGATATATAAATGATCGTATTCATCGCGATCGACTGCCATGCACATACTACCGCGATCGCAAGCCAGGCCGTTTTAGAACTTGCCAGCATACTGTTTCCCTCAAAACCGAGCATGATTGCAATCTGTGGCAGAATATAAGTAAAGAAATAGTTAAAAATATAACCAACAACCAGACCGCCTAAGATATTTGGCAGGAAATACAGTCCACGAAGACCGCTCTTAAAACGAATCTTGCTGTTTAATGCCATCGCAAGGATCAGGCTGACAGCATTTACGATGATCGTTGTTACTATAGCCAGCTTAAATGTAAACAGATAGGATGAACCAACTCTGGCATCATGAAAAAGATCAATATAGTTTCGAAAACCAACCCACTCATAGCTGCCATACCCACGGAAATTGGTAAAGCTGTAAATCGCACCCTGAATCAAAGGCAATGTGTTGAATGTAAAGAACAATGCTACGATAGGAATTGTGATCAACATAAATGTTCTGGATTTCCCGGACATTTTCTTTTTCTTTTTAGCAAACTTCATATCTTCTGTCTTTTTTGTATCCATTTCTATTCCTCCTCTCCGGAATGCTCCTGCTCATATTTGCGAACCTTTATGATCAGGTCACGATTGTACCGTTTCCATTCCGTATCAAATTTCTTCAAAAACGCTTCTGTATCTCCATCTAACAGATAAGTCTGAATCAATGCATCTACTGCCATCTCAGATGGATAAAAATGATCCTGATAATCAGTCACGATTCCGTTGTCCAGATATTCCCGCATACCGTCTAACATAGATGCAAGCTTGAAATCACCTTTCTTACAAGGTACTGCGTTCTGATTGTCTATATAGTCCTGTACATTTTCATCCTCTAACAGGAAACGGAGGACTTCATAGGCTGCTTCCTTATTCGGACAGTCTTCCATCACGCAGAACTGAAGGTCTACACCGGATGTCAGAACCATGTCATCCTTATTGTTAGAAGCCGGGAATACAAATGAATCAATATTGATATCCGGATTTACTGACTGGATCTGTGGTACAGCATAGCTTCCGATCATATACATTGCTGACTCACCTTTTGCAAATGCTGTACAAGCATCATTATAAGAATATGCAACCGGATTGGCTTCTCCATACTGAAGCAAGGTTTTCATTTCTTCCGCAACCTGAACATACTGATCGGAAAATGTCGTTTCTCCCTTATTAACATCCTTACATACGGTCGAAGATGTCAATGAAGCTACTGCACTGTTCCATGGAGAAAGACAGGTCCATGTATCCTTGTATCCCATATAAAACGGAAGAATTCCTTCTGCTTTAATCTCATCACATAATGCAAGAAGCTCATCCCATGTTTCCGGGATCTTCCAGCCATGCTCCTCAAACATATCCCGGTTGTACAGGATACCGGCAGCATTTGCCACATATGGAACACTGTATGTTCCTTCTGTTGGAATAAATTTCAGATTCTCACAGATTGTCAGATAATTTTCCTTTATATCTGCCAGTCCATCAAAATCAGAAATATCCATCAACATATCGGCATCAATAAAATTCGAATAATTGATGTCACCACCAATACCAATGATATCCGGATTATCTTCGCGAACAAATCTGGTCTTCAACACCGTCATTGCATCGTTCGGAGAACTGATCTTCAATTCAATATCATCATGACTGGCATTAAACCGTTCCTCAACTTCTTCAAAATAAGAGGTTGCTTCCGGCTTGTACTGTACCAGTTCGATCACTGTTTTTCCGTCTTTATTATTCTTGCCACACCCCGCCAGTAAGCAGAAACCAGTCATCATTGTAAGTACAAATAATAGTTTTTTCCCTTTTAGCATAAATACATTTCTCCCTTCTTTTATAATATGCTTTTTTAAGTTATTTTCATTCTAACATATCATAATGCTTGTTAAAATATCGTAATAATTCCATTTTTATACCAAAATACATTATTTTTGTCTCACTATTGCATTCATCTAGCATTTTGGTATATAGTAGAAAACAGTAGAGTTTATATTATGTATTTGTTCTAATTTTGGGAGGTTTTTTTATGCATGAATACCTTTTTTCTATATTTCCAAATGAGAAATTTATAGATCTCGGACTATATCAGTACGGATGGGAACGCTGTACACCGGCCCATCAGTTCGGTCCAGCTGCCAGAACCCACTATCTGTTTCATTATGTCATCTCCGGAACCGGACTTTTAATGGCACAGGACAAAAAAGGAGAGACTAGAAATTATTCGATCAAAAGCGGACAGGGCTTTCTTCTGTATCCGGGACAGATCAGCACCTATATCGCAGATGAGACAAACCCATGGGAATATACCTGGCTGGAATTTGATGGATTACGGGTAAAAGAAGCACTGGACATTGCCGGTTTTTCAAAAGACCAGCCCATCTATCATGCTACCTCAAAGGAATACCGGGAAATCATGATGAACGAAATGCTCTATATTGCCAATCACCCAAACGAACCGCCATTTCACCTGATCGGTCATTCCTACCTTTTTCTGGATGCACTCACCCGTTCCACCGCCTCTACCCAGATGATAAAAACCGGTAAAATGAGCGATTACTATATAAAAGAAGCGATAAACTTCGTAGAGCAGAATTTTCCTTATGACATCTCTATCGAAGATATAGCTGCCTGTTGCGGCATCAACCGCAGCTATCTGGGAAAGATATTTCATGATTCCATTGGCAAAACGCCACAGGAATTCCTGATAAATTATCGGATGTCCAAAGCAACAGAGCTGCTGAAAATGACTAAATTGTCAATTGCAGATATAGGAAATGCAGTCGGCTATCCAAACCAACTGCATTTCTCAAGAGCTTTTAAAAATATATATGGTGTCTCCCCAAAAAACTGGCGGGACCAGAATCACTAACATAGAAACCCCTCCGGCAGATGATAATATGTATGTGGTTTTATCTGTATTTCTTATATGGCAGTTAGTCATTTTTCTACTATGACTTGCTTTATTTTCTATTCGGTTCGCACGCTTATTTATCAGCAGTCGCCCAAACTCGTCCTTACGGACTCAGACATGGGCTTGATGCTGATAGCCAGTGCAAACCTCATAACGAAAATACGCTAATGTCATAGTTAGAAAACACCTGACTACCATATAAGAAATACAGGTGAAATGTTACATATATAATCATCTGTCGGAGGGGATTCGTTTCCTTAGTTATAGGTTCCACCTACGCCGGATCCGGCATTGAAGCCAAATAACGCACAACAGATCAGGTCGATGATAAAGGCTGTGCTTAAGACAGCGCAGATCAGGATCTGTGTTTTCCGGCTCTTCTTATGCATAAAGCGGCTGAGCTTCGGCGCCGCGATATAGACACCGAACAGACTTCCGATGCCAAATGCAAGTAAGCCGACCAGACAGATCCTTCCATTTAAATTCATGAAGAATTTCTTATAATTCCAGTAGTGGGAATTAAAGAAGAAATCCAGGATCCAGCTTGCGATATATTCGAGCACGCCACAGATACCCATAGACATCAAGAATAATTTCAATTTATCTGCCTTAAACCGGTCTAACAGGAAGATAATAACGACACCCCCGACACCATAGATCGGAAGCCACGGTCCATACATTGTTCCACGGTTTACGAGCTCATGATCCCTGACGATGTGGAGCATAACCTCCCACACCCAGCCGACAAAACAGAATGAGAAGAAGAAAAAGATGAAATCTGTCAGCCGGTATTCACTCTTGATTTTGATTCCCTTTGGTACTTCTACTGCTGCATCCTGCAAGAGATATACCGGCACAGCAGTTTCTATACCTTTACAGTATGGTGCTCCGTCAAATGCACGCTCAACAAATGCTTCACTGTCAATTCTCTTTCTAAGATGAAAATACATCTCCACGTCGATCTCTACATCAAACGGTACTGCTACTAACAGACCGGCAATCGGAACAAGCTTTAACAGCATAACAGGAATACATGACAGATCTGTTACGAACATCTTCCATTTGTATCCATTTGTCATTTCTTTGGATAAAGCTTTTGCCTCTTTCCAGCTAAGTGTCTGATTCTCCGCAACAAGATACGGGATCATCCGGTACTGATAGAATTTGTATATACCACCGACGATCGTAAGATTCCATAAAAACAGAACCACCTTATATACGAACATTGTCCAGATCAATCTCAATAAATGTTTAAAATGAAATGGTGCAAACATACGGTTGATCGATACTTTATCACTGTACCGGCACTCCATCGCATACCGATTCTTTCCAACGATAGCTGCACTCTGAATGAAGAAATGCACGATCATCATAATAAATGCGGATAACAGAAGTGCAATGATCACTTCTCCGGCATTACGTTCCAGATAGGCGGCATTTGCGCCTAACAGCTTAATGATCCATGTCTGACTCTTGGAAGCAACATCGATCAGTCCGATCACAAAATCCGAATGTATAAACGGAACATCCTTTACAATCGGTGTATTTACGGCATAGTCTTTTAAGATTTCCACGTTACTTGCTACATGCGAAGTATCCAGTCCGATTGCCTTGTCAATCCCATTTACAAATGTCGACTGTGCAAATTCATCGACACCTAAAAATGCAAAGATGAAGCAGACTGCAACCAGTGCAAGCCACGCCATCGTTCCACGCTTAAACACCGTGTTCCACGCGCCTTTTCTCAGTTCTTTTCGATTCCAGTTCATATTCTTATGCTCTCCTCCAGCTCTGCTTACTGTATAATCTCATACTGTAACAGCTCGTAGTGCAGCTTCGTTCCCTCTGCGATCCCATTCGGCAGCAAGGCTCTTGCAACCAGCTTATCTTCTTCGGAACCATCCAGATTCTGCAGATGCGCATATTCTCCATCAATCTGTTTTACAATATAATCACATACTAACATTTCCATATCTCCTATCAAAAGCGTTAGCCTGATTATACTATCTCTTTCGACAAAATTCTATCTTTATATACATTTTGAAATTTACAAAAAACTTCGCAATCAAAATAAACTGCCTGTACGCATGCATTTAATCATTAGACAAATATATCCACCCGGAAAAGAATTATGTGTATCGAATAGAAAATGCATTGATATTTTCAGAGTGGATATATCTGTCTAATGTTATACTGCTTATAAACAGTTTATTTTGATGGCGATATTTTTGCTACTTGCCAAAATGGAATAAGCCCTTTTTCTCATATGGCTCACTGGTTGCGGAAAGCATCTCATAACCGATATCCTTGATTGCCTTCTTTGCAGCCTCGGTATCGATATTGTCCTCGCTGATGATCACCGTTTCCCCGCTCTTGGCAGAAGAAGTTACCTTTTTTACCTTGAAATTCTTACGGATCACATCATTCATGTGGGCTTCACACATACCACACATCATTCCATCAATTTTTAAAGTTGTCTTTATCATCTCAATTCCTTCTTTCGTATTCATTATGTCGCATTTAATATATACCCCACAGGGGTATATGTCAATTCTGTTTCTATTATATTGAGAATTAATTATCGCTTAATCGGATGTTACTTCACAAATCACTTTTTGAAAAATCATGCTGTATAAAAAGGAAAAACCGGCAGTCCCTAATCTGCCGGTCATCACCGATATCCCCACATCGGTCTCACGCTCTTTTCTTTATACTAAATTCCCAAATGCACTGATCTATTGTCGATCATAGTCAAATTATATCACCCTGCACCACTTTTTGTACACTAACCAAACGGATAGTATTTGCCATTTATTTCATTTATTTTTATCTTTTTTACCTTTTCTTATCCAATCATATATACACGCACTGTCCAATTTGCGGGTTGTATTTTTATATTGTTCTGATTAAAATATAAAAAAAGAAAGGAGCTTCCCATGACAATTCAGGATTTTGTTTCTCTTTCCGGTGAGGTATTGACACAATATTATGACAACAACATTACACCATTTCTCGATGCATGCCATGAAGATGTTCTGTGGATCGGTCCTGCCGAAAAACAGGTGATCCGCACAAAAAAAGCGTTGGTTAACGCATTTCTGTCTGAACAGCACGAATTAAAATTTGTTCTTCATGATCTGGTTATTACCCCTCTTGCTACGACCAGCAACCGGGTAGTTGAGATCATTATGTTCTTTATGGTTGATACGATATGGCCTGATAACAGCATGAATCGGGTTAATCAGAGGATTCATCTGTCCTGGATCATGAACAACGGAGTTCCTCAGATTCGGCTCTGCCATATCTCAAATGCTATCTCTTACGATGAACGAGATACCATCTATCCGGTGCATTACGATTCCAAATTCCGCGGAATGCCGCTTGCCGGCGTATCCCGCTCGGAACGTTTGTCGTTTAAGGGTACAGATAAATCTCTGCTTTTTCTGAATCGGAATCAGATCCTGTACATAGAATCCCATGGCAGACACTCCAATATCCATACAACCTCCAATTCTTACGAGATTACAGAAAGTCTGCTTTCTCTGGAAAAACGCTTCCCGGATTATTTCCTGCGTTGCCACCAGAGTTATTTGATCAATCCTGATTTCGCATCATCAATTGAACGTTTTAAACTTACAATGTCCGATGGCTTTGTAATCCCAATCCCGGAAAAGAAATATACTCAGGTAAAACGTTTGCTTCTGGATTTTATTAACGCCCGGTCATCAGGCACCGGAATTTAAAAGATCTTTAAACGGTGCAAATGCTGACGGAATCGCAATCTCCTGCTTCAGCTCTTCTAATGTAACCCAACGAAGATCTTTCGCCTGCTGTTCCATACATTCCATATAAAAGGCTTTCATATGCCATTCTACATGGGAAAAAATATGTGTATATGTTGTCTCCATCCAGATTTCTTTTGGGTGGAGATTTTTTGACGTTACATACGAAAGGATCTCCTGTGTGCTGTAGCTTCCAGGAAGATTCGGGAATTCCCACAATCCATGTAACAACCCTTTCTCTGTCCGCTTCCGTATCGCAACCTTATCTTCATACCGAAGCATCAGCACCGCTTTTTCTTCCACTTTCCGTTTCTTCTTTGCTTCACGAACCGGATACTGCTGCCAGGAATCATGCTTATGAGCTTTACACAATTCCTGTAGTGGACACACCTCACATTTTGGCGCACCATTTGGCAGACAGATTGTTGCTCCAACCTCCATCAGACTCTGTGTCAGCATATCGCAATGTCCATACCGGTACACCTGCAGAAGTTCCTCCCGGATTTTCTTCTTTACTGCCTGCTTGTCGATATTTGACGGATCTTCCATCACTCTGGTATATACCCGGAGAACATTTCCGTCCACCGCAGGAGTTGGCAGATCAAAGCAGATCGAGCCGATCGCTCCCGCCGTATATTCTCCGATTCCCGGCAGACTCAGAATCTCATTGTATTCTGCAGGGAAGTTTCCCTGCCATTCTATCACCACTTCTCCTGCTGCCTTTTTCAGATTTCTTGCACGGTTATAATATCCAAGCCCTTCCCAAAGTTTCATCAGGCGGTCATCATCTACCTCTGCCAGCGCCTCGATCGTCGGAAGCTCCTGCAAAAACGTTCTGTAATATTCTTTTACTGCTTCCACTCTCGTCTGCTGCAGCATGATCTCCGACAACCATACATGATACGGTTCTTTATCTTTTCTCCATGGAAGATCTCTGGCATGCTCCGGATACCACACGATCAGATTGTCCGCGATCTGCTTATATACATTCTGCATAAACTCATTCCATCCTGTTGCGTTTTTGTATTTTATCTCTATCAATGACCGGAGCGGCAACTTTTCATTTTTTTGCCGTTCCGATCATTTTAATAAGAATAATAATTATATACTTAAAATCTTCTTCCGCCCATACCACACATAGGCTTTTCTTCTGTCTCCGGTGTTTCTACTACATAATTTGTGCGAAATGCAGCATTTACTTCTGCAATTTCTTTCTTGCCGTCAATGTAATCTCTGAAATATTCCATCAAATTCATACCGGAATTCTCACAGCCTTCTTCTTCCTCCCACTGTTTTACAAGTGCAATTCGTTCTGATTTTGTTGTGTCTTTAATTAATGTACTTTTCATCTGAAATTACCTTCCTTTTTTCTTTTTTTCCGGAATCTCAATCCCTCTTGCTTCTAACAGTTCCTTCAATGACTGTGGCTCATAATTCATATAAGGCTGCATACAACCGACATTGATCGCCAGGAAATCCTGGTCTTCCTCATGAAGATCCTTGCGTTCATTCAGCCGCTTTATGCAGTCCTGAAAAAACACATCCTCCGGGGATCGGTGTGTATGCCCATACAACAGAATATTCCCTCTATGCTGACCATTCCAGAACAGGATCGGATAATGACAAAGCACCAGCTTATATGCATTTCCTCGAATGTTGTCTGTAATCTCTTTGTAATTACAAACCTCCTCAAATAACTGCCGGAGCCTGTAATCTGACAAATCATCATGGTTCCCATGCACAAGGATCTTATGTCCTTTTAACTGCGCAACCAATGCGATCAATTCTTCACTTTTTCCCCGCTTACTGATGTCGCCGAGGATATAGACCGTATCTCCGTTTGTCACCTTCCGGTTCCATCTGGCAAGCATATCGGCATGCATTTCTTCCAGTGTCTTATATTCTCTTTCGTCATATCCGCTTCCGCTGCCTGCGAGCTGGCTGGCACAGCAGAAATGCAGATCACTGATATAATAATTCATTCTGTGTTTTCACCTCGCAATGCCTCTATAACATTTTTTCTCCCACCATTTTACATTCTGCCAAATAGGTGTGTCAATTCATCCAGTGGATCTGTTCTCCCTGAACCAGTGGATATCTAAAAAGCTCGGAACCATCCAGATCACAATGGTGCATATCCACACCTGTGATCTGGTGGTTTTCGTATGTTGTATAATAATAGATTCCTTTATCTGCATTACAGCAGGAGGTGTAGAGCGTGATCTCATACTTGCCATCTGTCACTTCACAGCATCCACGCTGCTGATCAACCGATCCAAGAATATGGAAGAACTGGCTGATACTCTCCGCCTCGCTGTCGCCAGATTTTGAATTCATTTTTGTAAATGCGACCTTTGCAAATCGTGACGCTGACGACAGATCACCCGGCAAACCAAGTGCACCCATGCCCCTGCTGTAAGACTGTAACTGCAGCTGCTCTGCGAAAGTATTTTCCGGCTGCTTCGGAGATAAGCCCTGATAATTATTCAATAAAAACATCTGTGTCTCAAATGGTGGATTGTTCGTGAGAACTCCGACCGGATTCTCATGTATATGCATTCCATCCGCCATACACTCAACTGTGATCGCAGCATTTCGATCTGCTATGATCCAGTGTAACTGTGCCGATGGAAGCTGTTCGCTGAAAGGTGTTCCGACCAGATTCATCCGGTCAAGCAATGCCCGTACCTCGTCCAGATCCGCACACTGTCCAAGTATCCACGGGATGAATTCAAACTGCGCAACATTATCCCTACCAGCTTCTACTGCCTGATAAACTGCATTTCCAACAAAATTAAGTCCCGCCATACCGACACCCTTTTCATTGATCGCATCATAATAAAGCGGATATTCACCTGCCACATGCGCCATGCCAATGATCGCATAATGAGAATCCCTCTTTCCCATATGACGAAACTCAAACGGGAACTTTCTCGGTGTCACCGTAATCTCATCCCCGTAAGAAAATTCATAATCTAATGTTCTGCCAAAATAAAAATCCTTCGTTTTATACGTCGCTGCTGTACACATCTATAATCATCATCCTTTCCTGTTTTCTCAATTTTACAATCTTGCACTCACCAGATTCAAAATTATATTCTTATTATTTTCATATACTACACATGTTACTATTAGTATTCGCATAAAACAATTATATATTTATAAACAATGTAAAAATGGCATTCCAATGAATAATTTGTCTGATGCCAATATTCATTTATTATAACATGGCATCAGCGAGGATTTCGTTATGACATGCACATTGCCAGTAAATGTGGGTGCTTGTTTGAGCCCAAAGGGCGAGTTTGCACAGGAGCATTTACGAATCAGGCATGTGCATGGAATAGAAACCACAGCGAGCCATTTATAATAGATGAATACTGGCATGGGGCAAATATCATTGGAATGCCATCATTCACTATTCTTCCATGTATTCAATATAATCTGTTTCATCCGCAAAAAGCTGGTATCTTCCATCTACATATCCCATATAACCTTCCGTTACAAAATATCCTTTTATCATAATGCCGACCTCCTGTACATTTGTTCTGCCCTATAAAGTTCCGATTTTCTTTGAATTTCCTGTATTTTTTATACAGTCAATCCGTTTATGGCTTTATATTACAGTTTTATATGCACAAAAAATCGTACATCTTTTAAACCGGCAAAATATCAGACAGATTTGCCTGAATTCCTGCTGCCACCTCCGGCTTGTTCATGGAATATACATGAATGTGCTTTACGCCATTTGCCAGAAGATCTATGATCTGATCAGTCGCATAAGCGATACCTGCCTGCTTCATTGCAGCTTCGGTATCTCCAAACCGGTCAACAATATTCTTGAAACGTTCCGGCACGTTGCAGCCGGATAATTTGACGGCATTTTTCACCTGAACCCGTTTCGTGATCGGCATGATTCCCGGAATCACCGGCACAGTAATCCCTGCTTCTCTGATACGATACATGAAATTAAAGAAAATATTGTTATCAAAAAACATCTGTGTAGTCAGATATTCACATCCCGCTTCCACTTTCTTTTTCAGGTTTGCAATATCATCCTGTTTGTTTGCAGAATCCGGATGAACCTCCGGATAACAAGCTCCGCCCACACAGAAGTCTCCGCTCTCTTTTATTAATTTTACCAGCTCCGATGCGTGGGCAAAATCAGTAAATACCTGTCCATCATAATTCTTTGGAATATCCCCACGAAGTGCCAGGATATTTTCAATCCCTGCATTTTTCATTTCAGAAAGTGCTGTCCGGATGCTATCTTTATTTGCGCATACGCAGGTCAGATGCGCAATCGTCGGAACTCCGTATTTTTCTTGAATCTCATTTGCAAGCTTGATCGTATGTCCTTTTGTGCTGCCACCCGCTCCATATGTAACACTCATATAACTCGGCCGCAATGCCGCAATTCCAAGTGCCGCAGCTTCCACACTTGCAAAATCTGTATCCTTCTTCGGCGGAAAAACCTCAAATGACAATGTTGCTTTCTCCTGCCCTATAATATCTCTTATCTTCATGTATTTCCTCCTGTCATTTCATCTCTTTTGTATATCTGCAGTTGGGATAATTCGTGCATCCCAAAAATTTACCATATTTTCCTCTTTTATATACTATTTTTCCGCCACATTTAGGACAGATCCGCTGAACTTCCTTATTATTTTTTCTGATATTCTGCGCTTCCTTAATTCTCTTAACATGTCCAACTCTCAGGTCGCTAGATGCTTCATTAATTGTCTTTATTCGATCCGCCAACTGTTTGATTTCATCTTGTGTAAAAACAGGTTCTTTATATGATTTAATAACCTTTTTCACCTGTAAGATATGAACCACATAATCTCTACTTTTTACTTTTATTGTTGAATTTGCTGAAAAAGCAACAATGGATATAAATTTTTCTTCCGACAATCCCAATATTGTGCTCAAATTTTTTATATGACCATAATTCTGTCGTATTGGATTATAAAATTTATATTTTTTACCATACATATTTTTTGTCCATTGCTCAGCATATGGACTTCCTGTAATCCATCCTTTATAATTCTTCGTCTCAATTACAAAAATTCCATATAAAGAAACAACAATATGATCAATCTGAGTACTTCCCTTTTCTGTCGGCAGCATCACATCATTTAAAATAATATAATCACTATCTGGTAATGTCGCTAAAACCACCGATACTTTCTTTTCCCCGATTATTCCTTTAACCTTTGCCTGCAGCCATCCAACTAATATACCCGCTACAGCAAAACCTATTATAACCCAAATTGGCCAGTTCATAACATACCTCCCCTTATACTTTTCTCGGATGCCCCTATTATATAAATTCTACGGTAATATGACAATAACAACATTCTTTTCTGCCGCATTGCGAAAACTTTCGAAAAGTTTGCTGGCGTAATCCCACATTTTCCTGTATAGTATATGGGTATGTAATTTGTTTGGAGGAGTTATCAAAAGATGAAAAAACGTGAATCATTCAACAACAAATGGGGATTTGTCCTCGCCTGTATCGGCTCAGCGGTCGGCATGGGTAATATCTGGATGTTCCCAACCAGAGTATCCCTCTATGGCGGAGGCTCTTATCTGATCCCTTACTTCATATTCGTTATCCTGATCGGATTCACCGGTGTGATCGGCGAAATGAGTTTCGGACGTGCTACCAAATCCGGCCCGGTCGACGCTTTCGGCTATGCCTGTGGAACAAAGGGCAAACGAAAGCTTGGCGAAATTCTTGGATTTATACCGGTACTCGGCGCGCTTGCCATGGCGATCGGCTATACTGTCGTAATGGGCTGGATCTTAAAATATATGATCGGTGCATTTACTGGTTCAACACTTGCACCGGAAAATGTAGAATCCTTTGGTGCCGCATTTGGCTCAACCGCTTCTGCATTCGGCAATAACCTGTGGCAGATCATTGCACTCGCTGTCGGCATTATCATTCTGATGTTTGGTATCGGAAACGGAATCGAAAAGGCAAATAAGATCCTGATGCCTCTGTTCTTTATCCTGTTTATCATTCTTGCGATCTATACCGCCTGCCAGCCGGGTGCTGCCGAAGGATATAAATATATCTTCCGGATCGAGCCAAAGGTTCTCGCCGATCCAAAGACATGGATCTACGCACTTGGCCAGGCATTTTTCTCCCTGTCTGTTGCCGGAAATGGGACACTGATCTATGGCTCTTATCTGCCGGACGAAGAAAATATACCGGAAGCTGCCGGACAGGTTGCTTTATTTGATACGATCGCTGCGTTACTTGCCGCCCTCGTTATCATTCCGGTTATGGCAACGACCGGTGCGCAGTTAGACCAGGGTGGTCCCGGACTTATGTTCATCTATCTGCCTGCCCTGTTCAAATCTATGCCGGGCGGACATATCATCGCCATGATCTTCTTTGTTGCAGTATTCTTTGCTGGACTTTCCTCACTGATCAATCTGTACGAAGCTCCGATCGCAACGATTCAGGAAAAGCTCGGATTAAATCGTAAATTATCCTGTGGTGTGATCGCAGGAATCGGCGTGATCGTATCCATCTGTATTCAGGGAATCGTATCCGGCTGGATGGATGTTCTGTCCATCTATATCTGCCCGCTTGGTGCAGGACTTGCCGGAATCATGTTCTTCTGGGTATGCGGTAAGAAATATGTAGAGGAGCAGGTAAACCTTGGACGTGAAAAGAAGTTAACCGACAAATTCCTGCCAATCTGCAAATATATCTATTGCCCTATCTGCATTCTGGTTTTAATACTTGGAATCGCATTAGGCGGAATCGGCTAAAACAGGGATAAAATCTCGGCATTACTCCTCGTCATTAGGAATGCCATTCGCCAGATACTCATTCCACCTGGCGTTGTTACGCTCCAGTTCTTTTTTCTGTATGATGCGGTTGCGGTCTGTGAGGATCGCGAGCATCTCATCTACGACCTCCTCCATAGGAAGGGTCTGATAATGTGACAAATAGCCGATCATACGACCGGCTGTAAAATCTGTATTCAGATTCTGTGTTATAACCTCGCAGAATTCCACCGGATAGCCCCGGTCAAGCATCATCTGATATAGGTTTTTACTTGCTTCTGATCTTGGTTTCATTTATGATCACCTGACTATTCTTTCGATATATATCTGCATATCCAATTATGCATCCAAACGGTTCGCTGATCGTCCGATCTGCTCTCCCATTTTCACCAGTGTTTCCATTCCTGATCCGGTATGTTCCAATAAATCCCGATCCGGTATCACGACATTCTTCTGTGTCAGCAGAATGATCGTTGAACCGCCGAATTCAAATCGTCCTTTTTCAACACCCTTATGAACAAATCCCAAGCCTTGCTGATTATTACTGATCTTACCAACCATCAATGCCCCGACTTCCATCTGAAGAAGCGTTCCAAACCGCTCCGTCTTTATCAGACAATACTCTCTGGAATTCATCTTGTAGATCGGACAGACAGCATTTGCAACCGGGTTCACCGTATGCAGAATTCCTGCTATCTTACGCTGTTCGGATTTTCTTCCATCTGCTGCATAGCAATACCTGTGATAATCATCTACCGTCAACCGGATCACATAGATATATCCGTCCAGATACCGCTTAGCCAGCTTCTTATCTTTCAACAACTGTTCCAATGTATACTCGGTGTGTTTAATAAGAAAATGTCCGTTTTCATGGATCTTATACACACTGACCTTTCCATCACTTGGGCTGACCAGCGCATTTGCATCCGGGTTAACCGGTCGTTCTTCTACTCTGATCTTTCGGGTGAAAAAATCATTATATGAATCAAATGTCTGTTTCTCATATAAGGACAGATCAATGCCATTCTTCTTTACAAACCCTGGAACCGCCAGTCCGGAAATCCGGGTATCCAAAAATGCCCCACCTATACGGGATACTGCCGGTGACAGAAAGGGACGGATCAGGCACCTTGTCACTGCATGTCCGTAGATAAATGCTAGCAGGCAATCCTGACCGGTCTCGCCCTGTCTTTTATGTCCTTTTCGATCTATATATATGATACTCATTTTCTTTTCTCCAATCTTCTCCTACCATATATGGAGCATCCGAAGTACAGCCAACGTTACAACGCCAACGATGATCGCCAGTGTGCGGTTCTTTGGTTTACGGAATTTGAAATTTGTAATAAACAGCAAACCGACCAGCAGTACCAACGCATGAAGGCTGAGCATGAATTCCCGCTTGCCAAGCATCGGCTTAAATACTGCCAGAAGTGGCAGAAGCACAGCCATAGATGTGATCGGAAGTCCCTGATAATATTTACGTTTTTCCTCTGTCTCATCCTGTCTGACTTCCTCAGAAACAT
Source organism: Lachnospiraceae bacterium GAM79 (assembly GCA_020735665.1). Classification (NCBI taxonomy): domain Bacteria; kingdom Bacillati; phylum Bacillota; class Clostridia; order Lachnospirales; family Lachnospiraceae; species Lachnospiraceae bacterium GAM79. Next base: position 206,926 of record CP085928.1, on the reverse strand, counting down.
TGAACCATGCCAGACGAATCAGGCCTGCCAGCACATAGAATAACAGGATCGCAACACCAGTCAATCCACGCATTCCCATGCGGTAGCAAAGGATTGCCGGTGAAACTCCAAAGCAGACAATATCCGCCAGAGAATCGATCTGGATTCCAAATCGTTTTTCAACCTCTGTACGATCTTTCTTTGTCCGTGCAACCTTGCCGTCAAACATATCGCACAAACCGGAAATTGCCAGACATACAAGCGCCATCCGGCAGTCGCCATTTAACGAAAATAACATACCACCGATGGACACCATCAGACTGATATATGTAAGAATTACTGTATAATCATAAACACCTAACATTTCTCTACCACACTTTTCTTTTTTCTTCCAATAGTAAAATTTGCAACAATCGTAAATATCGCACTGAGGATCAGTTCCGTATAATACCCCAGTCCACGGGACAATACCATACCCGGAAGGAGAAGCATACTTCCAAATACCGGAAGGAAGATATCAAGGAATATCTTCTCACTGATTCCCATTCCGCCCGGAAGCGGCAGCATATCAACTGCAACCGCGATTGAGCCCTGAAGAAGTATCACGGTAAACGCTGATGTTCCTTTTAATCCAAATGCAAGATATACGAACCAGGTTGCTGCAAACAACGCAAACCGCTGCACCATCGTAATAAGAAATACAACGATCAGCACCTTTTTATTTTCCTGCAAATAAACAGCAGCTCCCCGATACTGATCCATCGACTGAACCAGCTTCTTTGCTCTTGACTTTCTATGTTTTAATATATGGATTCTTTCTAACAAAATATGCCCTTTGATCATAATTGACTTCGCAAAATTCGGATGAAATGCAAATACAACCATAATCGCTACACACACCACATTTAATCCCATTCCGAGATAAAACCAGAAGATTGCATCCGATAAATACCGATGTATAAATCCCTGCCCGAAAATCACCAATGCAATACCAAGCAGTACCAGTACCATCTTATAGATAATGGTTATGATCAACAATACCATCGTTGAGATCGGAATCGGTATATCTTCTTTCTTCATATAGTAAACCTGTGCCGGCTGACCACCCGATGCAGACGGAGTAATGCAGCTAAAGAAAAAGCCAACGGATGAAAATAAAAAGCAGGTCCATTTCTTTACCTTTATACCAAGTGAATGCATCAGATAATGAATAATGATAGATTCTCCCCATATGAAGATTATTACACAGATAACGCCGGGAATCAACCAAAACGGGTTCACAGTTTTAATTATTTCGATGATCCGCCCCATATCCTTACCATGAAACACACCATAAAAAGTTGCCGCAAAGATCAGAAGCAAAAAAATTATATTAAATATCCATTTTTTCTTACTCTCCATACGTCCTCATTTCCAATTTCACTGCCTTATGCATGAAGCATTTTTACTGTTTCTTTACCGTGTCTTTGCCAATATCTGTTTCAGTATATCACAACGTTTGAAAAAAATGTTAAATCTGACATTAATATCACATTAATAATATTTAATGTTATATTGCAAAGTATTTTTAATTCCTTATTCACCTTCCATCGCTTATATGACAACACAACTAAAAAACATTACAGAAAAACGTATTTTTTATAATCCAATCTTGACGACATTTGTCGATAGTGTTTAAATAGATTCTGCTTCTAATGTATGAAAAAATTTATTTGAAAATACTACTTTGGGATTATAGATATGAAAACGATAAAGTCAAAAGAAATGGATATGTTAAACGGGGGATTAGTTGGCAAGCTGATCCTTTTTTCACTGCCACTTGCATTCAGCAGCATTTTACAGCAATTATTCAACTCCGCAGATGTCGCTGTTGTCGGCAGATTTGCCGGAGATAATGCGCTCGCTGCAGTCGGAAGCTGTGTGGCTCTGGTCGGCATCTTTGTCAACCTGATTGTCGGTCTGGCTGTGGGACCAAATGCCGTCCTCGCTAATCTGATCGGTCAGAAACAGCGTGACAAGATCAACGATATGGTACATACGATCCTGACATTTGGCACAATCCTCGGACTTGGGCTTATGATCCTCGGCTTTGCCTCTGCCCGGATCATTCTGGAATTATCCGGTACACCGTCCGGTGTTCTTGCCGAAGCACTGTTATATATCCGCATCTATTTCTTAAGCATTCCGTTTATGACCGTTTATAATTTTGGAGCTGCCATTCTGCGAAGCTTCGGTGATACCAGACGACCAATGTTCTATCTTATCATCTCCGGTATCGTAAATGTCATCCTGAATCTGATCCTCGTCATCTGCTTTCATCTGGGTGTTGCCGGTGTTGCCATTTCCACTGTAATCTCTAATGTTATCAGTGCTGTTATGGTCATGGTATATCTTTACCGCAGAGATGATGAGTTTGCATTCCGGTTCAACCGGATGAAGATTGTACGCCCATATCTGCGCAAGATCCTTCAGATCGGTATTCCATCCGGTATCCAGGGAACCATTTTCTCGATCTCGAATGTTTTTATCCAGAGTGGTATTAATTCATTTGGCAAATTTGCGATCGCAGGTTCTTCTCTTGCGCTTAATTTTGAATATTTTACCTATGACATTGCAAATGCATTTGCACAGGCAACGGTCACCTTCACCAGCCAGAACTATGGCGCAGGAAACATCAAACGCTGCAAGAAAGTGTTCTGGTTAAACATGCTGTTTGGCATTGTCTTCACAGAGATTCTCGCAGTTATCTTTATCGTATGGAGTGACTTTTTCGTCGGAATCTACACAAAAAGTACAGCAGTCGCTGCCTATGCTTTGATCCGTATGTATCATGTCTGCTCACTGGAAGGTCTGACCACTACTTACGAGGTTGAAAGTGCCGCTCTCCGTGGTATGGGCAAATCGGTAGAACCTGCAATCTTCACCATCTTAGGAACGGTTGTTTTCCGTCTGATCTGGCTTGGCACGGTCTTCCGCCTGCTGCCAACATTTGACTGGCTGTTGAATGTATATGTGGCTTCATGGATATTTACCGGATGTGCACTGTTTATCGTATATGTAAGACATATGAAGAAGGTGGAGGGGAAGATAAAGTAATCCTATCCCATCACTTCTTCCAACTTTTCAATAATCTGTTGCTTTTCTCCACTTCCATTTGTACAAAACCGCAATAATGGAATTTTATACAACTCAAATATATGATTTTTCTTTGAATCTCTGAAAGCCTGTTTGGATTCTGCCTGATGATATTCATATCCATCGACTTCGATAGCAAGTATCGGCTTTTTACCAAGTCTGCTATATATAAGGAAATCTACATGCGTACCAGACTGGGCAACATATCGCCTTTCTTCATCACTTAACAACTCTGAACTTCTTATTAGTTTATTCAAAGGGAAGTGGCAAACGACATCCAAACTTGCATATTTATTTTCAGCAAGAATATCCTCAATTAAACTATACATTAAGTTTTCAGAATCGTACTTTGACACTTTTGGATGATTCTTCAAATATAACTTTCTTGCTTCTGTATATTGCTTGTACAAATAATCAAATATAGAATAAATTTTGCTATCTGTAACTTCAAAATTATTGTATTGAATATAAGCAACCAAATCTGTTATGTTACGCTCCCGTGTTTGTTCATTTCCTGTTACCACTAATATCAGTCTCTTTTTTGCTCGCGATACAGCAACATTAAGCAAATATGGATCATCAACAAAATCTGAAATCTCATCATCAACGGTAGAAATTATTATATTCTCCTTTTCCCGTCCTTGAAATTTATGTACCGTTGCAATATCTGTATCTAAAATTTCATTACACAATGCTTCCATTTGGTTTCTGTATGGCGTTATAATGCCTGTTTTCTGTAAATCAAGATTACGCTGCGGAATAATTTCATTTTTTATAACATCAATCTGTCTCTGACTATAATGATCTCTCGCATGATTTCCTACAACTGTTTTAACAACTGACAACACATCTTCCTCACCATGATCCTCTGTCATAATTAACAATTCACCATGATAAAATTTTTGATTACAGAAATTAATTATCTTCGGATGACACCTGTAGTGCTCACGCAACATCGTTTGTGTAACATTTGGTATAATTTCTAAAACAGATTGCAAAAAACTCTTGGTATACCGATATCCCTCATCAATTTTAAAATTATTAAATATAGCATCTGCTCTGTTTTTTATATCATTTGGGACAACATTAGGCAACTGCTTCGTATCTCCAACAATTACAACATTCCGTGCACACGAAAGGGCTAATACTCCTGTTGCGATATCAACCTGTGAAGCTTCATCCATAATAAGATAATCATATATTATTTTCGAATTCAGACTGTTTCTGGCTGAAAATGTTGTACTCAATACGACAGGATATTCCGCTAATACCTCCTCCGAATTTTTCCATAAATCATCTTCCGTAAATATTCTACGTTCCGTGTTATTTCCATATCTTTTTGCTATCTGATTTTTTAAAACCAACATAGATTCACTACATAGATTATTTAATAAATTCTGATCCGTATTTTTTAAATAGGTTTCTATTTCTAATATTTCACTTGTTAATTCTTCTTTTCTTGCATAATAATACATAACCTGAAATATTGTAATTACATTTGTGATATCCTGTTTATAAAATTTCCAATCTCCTATCCCATACATAAATAATGACTTCAATTTAATCCATAAACTGATTTTCTGTTTTTCCTCTACAGCCATCTGCCACTCCTGCCATAATTCGATCCATTTTTTCGATGATATCTTTTTCCGGAACTTTATTTTTGCTATATAGATATTCTTTTCCTGTACATATTGATTAAAATATTCCTGTTCTATAAGCATCTGTGAAAGTTCTTGTCTTAATGCAGCCAATCTTTCCTGTTTATCAAATACAGTCCTTAATTTAACAGAATCTTCGTGTATTTTTCTCTGTAACGCAAGAATATCCGTATGTACTCTCCATGATGAAAAGTCAGGATAGTCAATGCTTTGTTGTTCTATAAAACGTTTTTTATTTTCGGAATTACCTAATCGTGCTGCAATAAATCCCATATTATACTCTGGAAAACTCAATTTCTCATATACATTTTCAGTAGCTGAATTATTTCCAGAAACAATCTGAACTGTTTTTCCATCCATTAAAATATTTGCAATTATGTTCAAAATTGTCTGAGTCTTGCCAGTACCAGGAGGTCCCTGAATGACACTGATCTGATTCTCCATCGCCTTTTTCACTGCTGTATACTGACTGTTATTACACCCAAACGGAAAGATTGGAGTATAATTTCCCTTTTTTATTTTATAATTAGCCGGATTCAAGTAATGGGATAATGCTACATATGGGCTTATGAAGGATATTTTCTCATATTTCTTTACCAGTAATTTATCACCTGTTCTATTATTTCTGAGATCACTCAATTCTGCAATCTGCTTCATATACTCAAATTTATTTGCTTCATTACCCTGACTTAAAATGGATTTATCTATGCTAAGATCTCTCCGAAAATAATCGCCTTGTATTTCTTTTTTGAAACAAATATGCCAATATTCCTCTTCTCTACCATTAAAAACATAGATTTCTTCTATATTAAAGAATTCCTTACCATTCCTGCTAATGCGGTATTCAACAGGATTTAAAACCTTGGGATTTGTTAATTTTTCCACTTCATCATACCTATATATAGAAAACCTTCCATCGTTATACCAAACATTCCAGGAATACATTTCTCTATTGTATTCACATAATGCTACCTTGCATGTTTTTATTACACCCTGTATAACTATCATTTCTTTTCTTGTATCCATTTGTGCCTCACTACTTTTATTCGACAATATATAATATAAATTGTCCTTTATTCGCAAAGTATAAGATTATTTATTTCTTTAGGTAATTCTTGCCAGATTTGGCTATTAGACTAACCCACCCCTTATTACTTCTTTTGCATTATAACACATTTCGTATAGTCATACTACCATTTTTAAACTGACAGCATATGCAAATCGCCAGACACCTGCATTCCTGCAGATATCTGGCGACTATTTTTCAAGCATCACTTACACGGACTTTTCCAGCTATGCATTGTTTGTCGCATATGTAAAATATATAAAATAGGTGAAAAGGGAAAAATCCCACTCTTTAGAGGAACTATGCTGCTTTCTCTAAAATGCTTCCAGCCACCATGAGGATTTATTTTGCTGTAGTTCTTTATCTATTTCTTTAATGTTAATCCCCTGCTTTTCTGCTAATGACTTAATTATCATTCTAAGATTTCCTGCATATGTTGCTGTATTCCAGTAATTTTGTCCAAAATGCACACTTGATCTGTCTGCAAGGGACTTGATTTCTTTACTTATATATTCCTGCATTTTTCTTTCATCCAGCTCATTTTCTGAATGATCCAGAATATATCTTAATGCGCTCCGAAATTTATACCCATATATAAATTTATATTCGCGCATTCCCTCACATCCCCAAAATGTATCATAAAACGAAACCCCATAGGCTCTTATCCAGTCCCACATAATCTCCGGATCTGCAACATTCGGACCATCTGCATGGCATCTCTTGCACAAAAGCACCAAATTCTCCGGTTCATCTTTTCCACCTAATGAATCCGGTATAATGTGGCATCGATCCAATGAACGCTCACACCCGCATCTCCAACATCTTTCACCCGCTTCAGCCCAGTCTACACTTAATCCGCATTCGTCCTGATGCTTTGCCCAATATGAAATAATTGCTTCTTTTGTAGTTTTGATTGGTTCTCTTTTGCTCATAAATTAATCTCCTTTGATCTTCACAATGATGATTCAATAGTAACAAGTGTAATGTCCAAATAAGCGGTCATCTACAAAACATTTCCATTCACTATATAAATACTGCAAATCGCCAGACCCCTGCATTTCCGCAGGCATCTGGCGACTGCCTTTCTGGTATCACCTACATCAACACATCTATGACGTAGTGTCCCATCTGATCCACCACCACAGACACCGTCTCGAACCCGGTCTCGAAATCGAGATAGTATCGGTTATCCCTGTGGGTAAACACGACCTCACAATTCATCTGAGAAAGCACAGACATGACTTCCCCAAGATCCTGTTCCGATCTTCGGATCACCTGCTTCTCCAGATTTTCCTGCTGGTTCTTCGACATCTCCAGATAATGAAGATACAACGATGTCTCCAATGTTCGGGAATTACAGATGCTTTTGTGAAAATAACTGCTGACGATCATGTAGAGCACATATGTGGTCTGTTCCTGAATGTTGTTTCTTTTTTCTGTAAATTTGTATGCCATATCAGCACCTCCATTGAAAATAATATAAAAAAGGTATATATCCGGACAGACTTTTAGCCTCGTCCTAATATATACCTTGTCTTTTCAATTATTTTCGATGTTTTTCCATTATATATAAATGCAGATAAATATGCAAGTACTTTTATCTATTTGCACTATTACTCTAAATGAGTGGACCATGTATGCCAGTCATATGGATCGTATTTATTGATATCTATATAATAATCTCCCTTCATTAATTCTTCGATGGTATTATATTCATTTAACCCAAACTCAGCTGATGCGGAAGTTAATGTGCTGTTAACAGGTCTCTGCCATCCTGTAGGATCAAACTTAAATTCTGAACTGCCAAATCCATAGCCCTGAACCTCGCACCTTACATATTTGCCCGGCTCCATAAAAATCAATGTTATCATATGTCCAGCCGAATCATGTGCGATTTTACTTGCAGGAGAATAGTATCGGCTGTAGTCGTTATAAAGTCCATCCTTCCCATCATACGAACAAGACAGTATTATGTATGGATAACCAAGCTCCATCATAGCATTTGCCACCGTTGCCGCACCCCAGCATGAGTACTCCGTATAGGTGTGATTTTGTATCCAATATTTAAGTGCCGTATATGTTTCATAATCTGTCATGTTTGGTGCACATTTAGCAACATCTTTTAACATATCTTTTAGAAGCACTTCGCTTTCATAAATATACACAGGTTCTATGAACGGATTATATCCTCTATATTTTCTGTAGTCATATTCCTTGGCTTTTGAATATCCATTTGATACCAGTGTTACAACCTTTGCATCACCAAAATATACACCTACCGATTGCTTTTTATCCAACAGACAGCTTGCATTTACAAGTATGTATCCAACATAGCCCTGCTTATAAAGGGCCTGCTGCATTTTATCTTCAACCGGCATTTCATTATAATATGTCACCGATATATTTGTTGCTACCTGAACATCTTTTCTGTTCGGAATGTATTGCGAATGTGAAAAACTGCTAAATCCACATTTTTCATTATATTCTGTATGAATTATAAAATTATCCTTCAGCCTCTGCTTAATAAAGATCGGAAAATAGCACTGTGCAAAATTCTTTGAAGTTCTGTCCTTTACATCGCCATCATAACTCGAATAACCGGTATATTTAAAGAATGGAAATGCGTCCTGCTTGTATGCAAGCTCTATCCCATTTACTGTCTTAGTAGTCATATGATAATCTGGTACCGGTACCTTTTTCGTTACTTTAGACCATTTGGAATAATATTTTTTCCCGCCTATTTTCTTATAGGAACGTATGTGGAATGTATATGTCGTCCCATATTCATAAATCTCAACATTGTAGTTGCTATAATAAGCTTCTATTTTCTTCTTTGTTAATTTATTTCCATTTTTCCCATTATTTTTTACTTCTATGTCATATCCATCGATATTCATAGCCGAATTGTCATCCCAGCTAAAGCATAAAGCATCCCCATAATACTCACCGCTCTTAATTGTGCCACTCAGACCTTTTACCGCAGGAACCGCTATGCTATATTCTATGGTTTTGCTTCCTTTTAATTTTTTACCTTTATATTTGCCTTTTAAGGTAACTTTAATTTTGTACTTACCCGGTTTGACGGGCTTTTTAGGATATGTAACCTTATAGTTCTTCGGTTTTAATTTCTTCCCCTTATACTTCACTGTAACTTTCGGTTTAATTTTCTTTCCTGTATAAGCATAAGTTTTTTTACTCGTAGCTACCGTCCATTTCGAAGTTGTACCTTTTGCATAAGTCTCTATATCGGCTCCCTGAAATGCAAATATACCGAATACTAATAAAATAACTACGGCTAGTAAAAGTCCTCGTTTTCCTCTCATATAATGTTTCTCCTCCCAGGGTATTACCTATATTCTTCTATCAGTTCAATGGCTTCTTTGATCATACCGTCACAATGCGGTTTCTTCTGACCGCCCGCCTGTGCATTTGCTCTTAACAGATCAAAGCAATTTATCATACCATTATGATTCTCTTTCATCTTTCTCTGGAACTCTCCTACGATATGAGGATCTGAGATTCCCAATGCGCCAAGTACCATCAGTGCTCCTGTCACAGCTCCACATGTACTGCCTGACTTCATTCCTCCACCAAAATTTGTACCAAGTGCCTTCATCTGGCTCTCCGACAAACCAAGCTCCTCTGCATAGGTCATCATTATCGTTTCCGCACAGTTCGGGCACATCGCATTACTTCTTAACTGCATTGCTTTTTCTATGTGTTTATCCATAAAAAACCTCCTGTTTATCATTTGTATATCTGGATATAAAAATACCCATTTGCCATTGTTTTTAATGAGCAGCATACTTTTCGGTAAAAATCATCTGCTGAATTAAAAAATATAATTGTAAAATTATTATACAAGATACAAATACCATCGCAAATACCTTTTCATCATTTTTTCACATGCCTCAAAGAAAAGCTATCTAAAAAAACAAAACGATGTGAAATAGAGTAGTTGCTATTAGTCGCAAATTAGTAGCAGAGCAAAAGAAAAAGTCTCGGAATTTGCTTATTTAGCGGGTTCCAAGACTTGTGGTTCTTATTCAAACTCTTTTTCGGGTTTACTTTTTCATGTTACTTTATTGTTATTGTGTTTCAAAACCGCATTATTTTGATACGGTTTTGTATCTTATTAATGTGGTTACAAAGCTGCTGTATCCAAATTATACCCAGAATAGCATATAAGCCGAAGCTCGTTTTCACGTTGCTAAACAATACCCCAGCTTTTATACGCTTCCTCTGAGTAAAACCCCAAAGCGCCTCCCTTAGGATACTTTGAATTAACAACAGAAAACTGATTAATCGCGTCAAATATCGGTTCTTTTTTAAACGGTATATGTATACAATGTGCCCTTTCATTTTTTATTCGTTCCGCCAAAGATTTTGTCCACATGCTATTCAATTCAGAAGGTGCGCCAATCTTAGAATACCCTGGATATGCTATTATGATTGGCAACTCATAATAATCAACGGCCTTTTCAATTTCCCAATTAAGAATTCCTCTGTCATAATTTGTCTTATCCGATATAATCAGAAGAAAATTCTTACTCGCTGATAATCTAGTTTCTAATCTGTTAAAAAGCGTTGCTTTTGATGAGCTATCACGTACCTGATAAGTTTTTTCATGTGAATTAGTAAACCTAAAATCTATACTTCCAGATTTATTCCATGCCTTCAGCAAGTTAAAATAATGAATATCGCTTTCTGTAGGATCTGTCGATCCCTGCCCGTCAAAGGCAACATATGTACCTGTTCTGTTCACGTGTGGTTCCTCCCTATAACATTTTCAGGTTCATCAAACCTAATTTTTCTTCTTTATCACTTATTCGTCATTCTCAGGAACAAAAACTGATTGCTATCTTTTAAAGCATCTTCCAATTTCTCCTTGGTGGCGGAACTGTGATTATTTGCTCCATCCCACATCCAATTAACATATAAAAAGCCAGAGCGAAGCCAAAAATAGTAAAACAAAGCTTGAGTTAACCCCTTGTCGTAATATGCGTATGGCAAAAAGGTTTGCTTTCTCGCGGTACGAATGATCTCATTGTCCGAAAGCCCAATAAAATTGGTTTCTATAACTTCTTCTTGATAATCTGCAATAGCCTTTAACAAGTATCTAAAGTATATTTTAAATGAATTGGAAGAAGACTGTTCTTTTTCCATTTTTTTACTCATTTGTTGCTGTATTTGATTTGTTATTCTCTGCACGAACAATAAATCTTGGACTTCGTTTGCATTACGATCAAAGATTCCTTGATATTCTTCCATTTGAGACATTCTTTCCTCATTATTAATAATGTCTTCAAAGCCCCGTATGAGTCTTGCAGAATCATAATACATATTCTTAACTGATAAGTAATCCCTAAAGCGTACTATTCCATCATCACTTTCTATTGAATCTCCGCTTTCCATAAAAAGATTATATCTTGTCAAAGAACTTAATCCCATACTGTATCCCTCTCATCTTTATCATGTGATTACATGGCAATTAGCTATGCCGCTATTACTATCAACTATATCTGACTTCTTGTCGTAATCTGGATAAATTACAATTACCGGTAAACCTTTTGTACCTATTCCGTAATTCATTTTCTCCCTCAATGCACGACTATTGGCAGTAATGGAACTTAAAAATAAAATAATGTTCTTAGAATTGTCAAGTCTTGTATGAAGTCTAGGCTTAAGAGTCTTTTCCCAATCACTACCATCTCGCACATTATATGTCTTATCATGTGCATCATTAAAGGGAAAACTATTATCCCCTCCACAATCTTAGCATATTGTAGTAAACAAAATCATGTGTTGAATTTGCCCCTAAATTACTTTCACTAAATGGTTCCGAAACATAAAACGCACTATAATTTGCATTTCGATATGACATATTAAATTCCTCCTTTACTATATGTCTAATGTTACTTTATCTTTATCTCCTTTATATATAACAACATCAACTTCTCCATGTATTTTATCTCCATACAATTGAAATAACGATGTTATTACTCTCAGTGAATCATTATGTGACAATCCTGCTCTCGAAAGGTTTGTTCCCATCAATGGAATTACCAATCTATGCCCTTGACCATGTTGATCGTAAAAATTAAGAAGTGATTTTATGCACATTTCTAAATCATCGACAGAAGTATGAGCGATATTATCTTTATCGTATTCCGAAATTGCAAGTAACAAAAAGGTACTATTGTTATTTCCCCTAATCATCGCCACTGTACCTAACTCATATACTTCTCTTTTCCCACGTTCCTTATCTTCGTCAGCAATAATACTTTTGGGCACTAAATTTTGCATTTCCAAGCAATTATGTATCTTGTTGTCTATTTCTTCTATAGTAAATCCCTTATTAACCATTGTTTTTATCCATCTTCCATGTAGCGAATTAGGTGATACCAATGGCTTTGAACATGTTGATATATCTTCATCTACAATAGTGTCAAAACATGAATTAACCGGAATTACAAATAACTTTTCTTCCTTGTTCCTTTTGTCAAACCCATCTTTCATAATATCAGAATAACATACTTTTATTTTCCCAGATGGACTTTCCCAAATTGTCTTTGTTCTCTTAAAAATACACGTCCATAGAATTGCAAGTATGAGCGCAAGCACACATAATAATATTATTATCACACATTTATATCGTGTTGACGTAATGCGTATATCATCCCAAGTCCAAAACAAAAAGAAAAGCGATAATATACTTGCAAATGTACCAATACACTTAATCCACGTTTTACCTATGAACTCCAAATTTTGTTTTATCACATTTACTTTGTTCATAATATAACTTTCGTACTCTCCTTATACTACTCTATTTGTTCATTAATCTTCTCAATCCACCCACTGTCATCACTCTCAAACAGCTTTATGAACTTTCCAAAATTACTGCTACCAGTAACAGAATCATCCGAATCCAAATCTTTCACTCGGCGACTCATATCTTTGTAATTCTCCGCAGTAACATGTTCCATAACCTCATGAACCTGGTCTGCTCTTCCTTTGTAATTCTCCACCCCGGTATATTCCTTTATCAAGGGAGCGTTCACTGGTTTTGCCGGAGATTTCAGATTTTCATCGGTCCAGTGCTTAGATATAATCTGCATCGTACAAGGATTCCCAAACATAATCACTTCATCTGCAGCATTATCCACACCATGAAACTCATTAATCTTACGTTTAATGTCTTCATACTGCTCATGCGGTTTCTTTTCTGTATCGCAGAATACAAGTACAAGTTCGTCTGCTCCATTTTGATAGCGGTCCTGATATCTCGCTGGAATATTCCCATTTCCACCGGCATTAACCAATGAGATATCATATTGCTCATTCCACATTTTTAAATTCTTTAACCGATTTAGATATTCATATTCCTCATTGCCTTCACAGATAATGCAAATTTTATGCTTATCAAAGAACTTAGGGAGCTTATTTGGCATCGGCATCATCCCCCTTTACATCACCTTTAATACTAAGCAAGGAATTGATTAGTTCTGGATCAGGCAATGCTCCAAGAGCACCTTTCCGATATTTTTCCATAACATCTGTCGTATCTCGTACGCCCTGCTGTGCTGTAAAATCTGCAAGTGAATACACATATACGCCGTCTGCATCCTTATGAACAAACCAAATCTGCTCCTTCCGGAACATTCTTTTGCAATCCATAAGATTTATATCATGTACTGTAAATATCATCTGTGCACTTGTATTCAATTCATTATTAAACATAGCAACAATCGCCCTAGTAAGCTTAAAATGAATACTGCTATCCAACTCATCCACGACTAAAATCCTGCCTTGTTCAAGTGCTTCAATTACATAGCTGGCAATAGCCGCAATCTTCTTTGTTCCTGTGGAGTCAAACATCATGCTTGGCACATGGACTCCCTTATAAGTAGATACCAATCTGATTTGATCCATAATGTTCTCTGGAATATCTAGCACTTTCTCATCTGGCTTTTCGACGCCTTCACCAGTTTTCAGCTGTATCCTATCCATATCCACATATTCAAAATTATCCATGTATAAGTCAGCATTTTTTATGAACCCAACAACCTTCTGCTGCAACTGATTCTTATTCTTCATGAGTTCAATCGTGTGCTGCATAGGTATGTTATTCATATTGATGATATCAATTTTTTCTGCAAATCCGACAAGAATCTGCTTCATCTCATTGATATGTTCGAATTTACTTGTATCTACCACATAGCATAACAAATTATTCTTTGATACAACTGAAATCATAGTCTGAACAGATTCATCAATACACTCATATATTTCACTAACAGTATCTTTTTTCAACCAACAAACTTCCTTTTCGTTGTTGTACTTATCTTTAAATATCTCCGAAAATGACTCATATATATATTCTTCTTTTTCTGCGTCATACTTAAAATCATAAGAAAATTTTCTTCCAGATGCCATAAATGTAACACCTAATTCGCATACATCACTATCAGTAAATATATTCGGCATCAGTCCATTTTTCTTATTTAAAAGCACATTTCTTATTGCCCTAATACACTTAATTAAACATGTTTTCCCTGCATTGTTTGGTCCATATATTCCTACCGTTTTAAGGACATTAAAATTGTTTTCTTTGTGAACATTGGCTCCAAATTTCTTATTTCGCATATCTGCTTTCATTGAAAATGTAATATCATCCTCAAATGCATAACAGTTTTTTGCTCTTACCTCTATAATCATGGCTCATTCCTCCAAGTCACTTTTTCTATTTACTTATCATTATTATATCATTGATTATTTTTTATGCAACTTTTTTTCACTAAATATTATTTTAAGAATTACCAAAATCTCATCCATTAAAAAAGGACAGCCTCTTGGCTGCCCTCTTGTCATCATTTACTAACAGAACAATACTCGGAGATGAACGCTGATCTTTTTAATGCATTGGTGAAATTTCTACTTAAATATCTGCTTCCACATTTGTTGTATATAACAAGTCTAGTTCTTTCATCATCCTTCGTTCCAATATTTCTCTACCAAAGGACATCAGCAATGCTAATATCCCAATGAAAATCGAAATGATCTCATAAGTCGTCATCGACGCCACCTCTACGCTCCGCTCCGGTCGGCGCTAAACAATCGTCCCCCCCCGGACGCTTAACGCCCTGTCATGGGTACTTTCCTTAGATAGTATCCTAACATAAGAGCTAATGCTTCTGCAAGGATAAATAAAAATTATTGATTATCCCTCTACGTTGCAAAATACTATTTAGCATCGGTTCCAATCGGAAAGTTCATTTCAACAATAAACTCTTTTTTTTCTATTTTTGCTTCAATCTCTCCATCCATCCGACTAACCAACTCCTTTGCAATAGATAGTCCCAATCCAGTAGATGTTTTACTTCTGGCGGCATCTGCTTTATAAAATCGCTCAAATACCTGATCTATATTATTCTGTTCTGGATGTGTAACCTGATTGCTGATTCTAAGCACCGCCTGATTTTGATCACGTTCCAACACAATGCTAATCTTCTTTTCTCCATGATCCAGCCCATTTTTTATCACATTCTGGATAACACGGCGGAGTCCCTGCCTGTTTCCATGTATATACAACTGTTCTTCCGTAATCTGAATATCCGGCTGAATTTCCATTCTTACCCATTCATCATAGTATGAAAAAACTGTTTCTTTCAAAATCCGGTTCATACAGCACAATGTCAATTTCAAACTGTAAGATTCGTTTTTTAACTTTGTAAACATAAAAAGTTCTTCCAACATTTCATTCAGACTATGAATTCTTTCGTGGATAATGCTTAAATAACGTTTCTGATCCTCTATATTTTCACATTCTTCCATTAGCTGGAAATATCCGTCCAAAGATGTCAGTGGTGTACGGATATCATGAGAAAGATTTGTATAAGTGTCCGCAATCAGAGCTTCTTTCTCCTGATAATGCTGCTTCTCTTTTCTTCGCAGTTCCAGAAGCTCATTCAACTTGTCAGAAAGCTTTCCTATTCCACCCACATCAAATTCATGGTTAATCAACATGTTACTGTCATGTTTCATCATAAACGCCAATTGGCGGCAGATGTCTTTCACCTGCCGCTGGTATTTCCACATAATAATAAATTGTAAGATAATAATTCCTGCTAATATCCCAATTACGATATACATCCGTTAAATATCCCTCTTTTGAAAAACAACGCTGCTTACTGATATCATCATAACGATGAACACTATTGCCACACCAAATGCCGCCAAACACTCATTTCCACTCGGATCCATAGGAAGCAGTGATAATTTTCCTGTTATCGTATACTTATAAATCTGGAAATTCTGAATTCCTATTTTTTGAATAGCACTATTGATCACCCCATACACAATGGTCATTACATTCATGCTAAGACAGACAGCAATGACCATGCTGATTACATTATTTTTCAAAATAATTGCAATCGCCATACAAATCAGCACAAGTGCATAATGAAGAGCCAGTTCAGTCACAAAATAAGATAAAATTGCCTTTGTATTTCCCCATTCCAATTCCCCGAAAACAATACCATTCGCCGCTGCCTGAAATAAGAATGCACCTGCCATTGTCAGTACCGTAAAGACAGCCAAGGCAATTGCTCTGGAAAAAATCAGAGTTCCTCTATTTCTAACCTGACCTCCTATATTCTTAATATATCCGCTACTGATATCCGCTGTTGAAAACAGAACAGTAAAAATCACCAAAAGCAGTGCATACAATTTTCCTTGGGAATTGGCAAAAAAGATATCATATACCGTCACCTTTTCTCCCGGCTCCGTAGGCAGCGTTACCATCATTCCCACATTAATATTATCCACAGTAGGTTCAGTAACCTGCTCCTGTTTCATGGCATCCTTTTCAGTCAAAAGCTCATAATCTGTCTTGCATAAAGATGTTGTAATCAATAATATTGCTGCCAGTACGATCCAGATTACATACATACTTTTGGTTTTAAGCATCCGGTATAAATCCATTTTTATTATATTAAGCATGATCCGCACCTCCCGTCAGATTCAGAAAATAAGTTTCCAGTTCTTCACTGGTTATGGAAATCCCTTTTACCGGAATTCCTGACTTTGCAAGTTCCATATTCAACGCTGCACTTTCATTCAATCGTTCAAAAATATGAATATGCTCTTTATCTGTTACCTGATAGTTGGTAAATCCCATAGAATCCATCACCGGAATCGCCTGTTTCGGATGATCCAATGTCAACTCTATCCGTTCACTGCATCTTCTTATTAATTCTTCTCTTGTAATTTCCTGTAATAAACTTCCATTATGAATAATTCCATAATCAGTAGCAATCTTCGATAATTCCTCAAGAATATGACTGGAAATGCATATTGTCATATTCTTCTCTTTCTGAAGTCTCTGAATCGTATCCCGGATCTCTGCAATACCCTGTGGATCCAATCCATTGATTGGCTCATCAAGAACTAATAAATCTGGTTCTCCAACCAAAGCAAGACCAATTCCCAAACGCTGTTTCATTCCAAGTGAAAAATGTTTTGTTTTTTTCTTTCCCACATCCTCCAGACCGATAATTCTCAATATTTCTTCAATATAACTTTTTTTCTTTATTCCAAACAGCTTGCATTTGATATTCAGATTTTCATATGCAGTCATATCTCCATAAAGTCCCGGTGCCTCAATCAGACATCCTATCCGTGATCGAACTTTTTGCAAATCCTTTCCCTTGTATCCGAACATCTCGATTTCTCCACAAGTTGGCTTGGAAAGTCCACTGATCATCTTCAGACAAGTTGTCTTCCCAGCTCCATTCCGACCGATAAAACCATAAATAGCACCTTTTTTAATATGCATATTGACACTGTCCACAGCTTTATGGTGTCCATATTGCTTAGTCAAGTTTCTTGTTTCCAATAACATTTCGCTCAAGTTTTTCATCTCCTTTTTCTTATCTGCATTTATCATAAAGGAATAATCCTAATCAAACGCAAATAAATAGTAAAAAAAGAGTAAAGATTATAGATGAAGACGATAACCGATTCCCCAGACTGTTTCAATATATTCCTCAGATGTAACTGTTTTTATCTTTTTACGAATATTGCTTATATGTACATCCAGAGTTTTTGTTTCACCCATATATGGTTCGTCCCACGCATATTCAAAAATGTCCTCTTTACTGAAAACCTGCTTCGGATTTCTGAGCAGTAATTCTAAAATCGCAAACTCCTGTCTTGTTATCTTAGGAAGTATTTTTCCACCAATGCTGACCTGAAAAGTAGCTTTGTTCAATACCATCTCTCTGAACGAAAGGTTAGATTCTTTTATTTCCTTTTCTTCTGTATGACGAAGCTGTACCTGAATTCTTGCCAGTACCTCTCTGATTTCAAAAGGTTTCGTTATATAATCATCAGCCCCACTAGTTAAAACCTTTACCTTTTCATCCAAGCTATCTTTCGCAGTCAAAACAATAACCGGAAGATTTCCCTTTTTCCGTATTTCCTCCAGAACTGCTTCTCCTGTAATTCCCGGCAACATCAAATCCAGCAACACCAGTGCATAGCTATGCTCCTGCATATTCAAAAGCAGCTTTGCCTCAGTTCCGGAAAACGCCTGCTCACAGGAATAGCCTGCTTTGGATAATGCTTCCTGAAGCAGATTATTGATATTTGTATCATCTTCTACAATCAGTATTTTCTGCATGATAGTTCTCTCCTCTATTTTACACTGTGAAAACATTATTTTCTTGCATTATACGCTTTTCCCTTTTTTTCCGCAATTACTCCCCACAGATCCCCGGAATTCTCCAGTACATAACATACTTTTTGTTCCAGCTGAACTTATAATTTTCAGTATTGCTGTGCTTCCAAGATGCATATATCACTTTTTCCTTACCATTATGCCTTTATTTCTCCATCAGTGCTTTCGCAACCCTTATCCCGCCAACAAATAGAGCCAAACTAGAGCCATTTGATAAAACAAATGCCGGAAACCCGCATAAATACAGGCTTTCGGCATTTTAATCCGTTATTCAAACTCTTCCCCTATATTTTATCGTCATCCAGCAAAGGCTGATATTTCCTACATTTCAGGCATGTCTGCTTCGCCAAATGTTACGCTTTTCATATCGTTTTGAAACTTTTTAGTAGCAAATTAGTAGCACAATTTCAGACATCAATTTATCTGAAGACTTGATATAATCTACATTTTTACTACTAATTGTGAATAATCAACTGTGGCTTGCGAGTGATTCAAAATCATCACTCTGCTGCCATTCAAAACGAAAGGAGCATTACCATGAGTAACCAACACAAACACCCAACTATTAGTTTTAGAGTTTCTGATTCTGAACGTAAACAAATCGAAGCCCGTATCCTTGGCAGCGGTATGATGAAGAAAGATTACTTTGTCCGTTCCTGCATATATAACCGAATCTGCGTTGTAGGTAAGAAAGAAACTATATATTCTCTGGTACATACTGTAAATGCATTGTATCTGCAATTACTTGAAATGCAAAAGGCATTTGTTAATTACTATCAAGAGCAAAATACCGATAATCTTCCTACAAACGATGAAATCACAGAGCTGCAGACCAGCTATAACAATATGCTTTCTGCCATCATTGATCTGCTTGATGGTGCTAAGTATCTCTGGGAAGGAGGCACTCACAATGAGCAATAATCTTATTTATCTGTTCGGCATGTATGAACCTGACACAGATTCCATCGTTGTATATGCAAATGACAGTAAAACATTCATAATCAATTGTCAGAAATATAATTCATCTGTCATGCTTGATAATCCTGATGATATTGTATATCTTTACAGACTTGCGCAGGATACTCCTCTACTGTATGCAGAACTTGCTCTCAAAGCAGATGGATTGCAAGGATATGTTGATGCTATGAATGAATTTAATTAAATATTCTCATGTAGCTGCACACATAATTAAATTGTGCAGCTACAATACACATTTTTTACCACACCCAAAGTATTTTTTTATCATCTATGCCAAGCAAATCCTCATGTTCAAATCTATAAATTTCCTTATCTTCCTTGATATATGCTACTTTTAGAGACTTTTCACAAGCCTGATTATCTATTCTACTATAAGAAAATCCTATCCTACAAAAACCATATTCTGTTCCTTTTGATAAATTAACTTTTATATCTACACTACAGTTTTTATCCCATCTAATCCAGCTTTCGCCATTTTTAGGATAATAAACTCTTATTGTATCTTGAGCAAATGGCTCATTATACAATAAAAAATATTCTCGATATAATTTTTCTCTATCGTTTACAATATTTACAATTTCATCTCCTGCTAACTGATTACTTATATCTTGATATTCTATTCCATTCACTTCAAACCAATTATCTAGTATTGCCATTCCTAACGATACTGCATGTTTTTTTTCAGCATTTAACGAACATAATTCAATAGCCATGGTAAGAATAAAACTACGATATATATCATCTAATGATTTGTTGCTTATAAGCCATACATAATGTCTTTGTATAGCAAGAGATTTTAAAATATCATCAGCAAATGAATCATCTATTCCTTCAGTTGCATCGCACGCTTTCTTTACAGCTTTTTCCCATAAATCCATCTTTTTATATTCTTTTACTGACTTTGATATGTACTCAGTTATAAAGTTTAAAGATTTTTCACTTATTTTATCAACTATTTTTTGCATACAAATCACCTCTTCATTATGTATTAATATCCATCTAACCACAAAACAAAATCTATTCTATACTCGTCATCATTTATCCAATATGTTATAACCTGTAATAATGTATTAACCTTTTGCTTATCAAAAACTACACTCAACAATTTTTCAGATGGAATCTGTTCTCCTTGCTCTGTTGCGGTGAACACTATAGCATACTCTTTCTTGACATTACGTAGTGTCCCCACTATTTCAAACCTCTTACTCTTTGCTATTAAAAGTGCTTTTTCTACTCTTTCAACAAAGCACTTAATCTCATCCCTAAATAAATGTGCCAATAATTTTACTACCTCATAGCAGCCATTTAATTCCGATTCTACCTTCATATGTTCATATAAGACTGATACATATTGCCTAAAAAGTTCGTAATATAATTTATCTTCAGACAACACAGCCTCTCCATATTGCTCATATAGGTATTGTTGCACCAACATCTCATTTTTCTGTGGCTTACTTAATAAAAATCCTTTATGTGTTTCAGTAACTAACAAGTTAATTGATCCGCTTTTATTATAGAACTCTTTCCGCCACTTAATATATTCAATAATTTCGAACGGAGACAACAGTTGCCTACACATATACTTAAAGTCATCTAGTGACATACAATTAACAGTTAAGCCATCATTTCTATGACTTCTAAGCAAATGTTCATATTTACATATACTTTTATTTTCAAAAACTACAAGCGGAACAATCTCCGCATCTGAGTTAATCATTGTTCTTTTACCTCTGGCATTTACAAAAGAGACTTTTTCTGTCTTAATATATGAAATAGTGTCCTTTATCTGTTCCTTGGCTTTTTTACATTTCTTTTTCAACCACTTTTCTTCTATATTTTTATCTTGTGTCCTATCCTCTTCATTCCGCTCCTTTAACTGAATAGCTAGAATAACATCCTCTAAATTTATTATTAAATCTGCTAATTCTATCTCTGTCCCACCATCCGGAACAAATTTCAATTGTGAATACACCAGTTCTTTATAAAAATAATTCTCCGAAAATGAACTCAATAACTTTTCTGAATTTGTCAATTAAACACCACCTATCCATTATGAATCCTCTTTGAACTCTCCATAATCACTTTACAACTTGAATATTTTTTCTTAATGGAGAAGTTTTATAATGAGTTGCAATCGAGTTTTATCATAAAACTTAACTTAATTATATCCTCAATCACTCTACAATGCCGCATAATATTTCATTTCAATTGAGTGGAAATTGAGTTTTTTTATAAAACAAAACTCAATTTTCACTCAATTATTTATACACAACATACCTGGCTGCTGGTCCTTTACCTGTTAAAGTAATCAGATTTTCACTCCTCATTTTATCAATGACACTTCTTGCCTGCTGCTTAGTAAATCCGCACATCTCCTGTATCTTAGCAGATGTTATCTGGTCATTTGTCTGTAGATATTCTAAAATCATATTTTTTGCCTTGATATACTGAACCGTTTTATCTCTTGTATATTCCACATCTGATTTTAGTGCCTCATAAACCTTAGCAGTCAGCATATATTCTTTGCCTACAATCTCAATCAGACCTCTGCTAACCAGCTCATTACATGACTTTTTTGTTTCATCCAGAGATTTTTGAACTTTCCTTGATAGCTCTGATAACTGCTCTTTTCTGTTGTCCATTAAGTCTCTTAATATCATCATCTCAGCCAAAGGCATAATTTTACTATTTTTATCCTGTACTTCCGTAATAAACTTAACAAATTCTGTATTATCTATTGCACTAAATATTGTCAAAGAAACTGCATCATTAAATGATCTGTATCTTGGATAAGGCTTACCCATTGAAACCATGTCCTTAAAGATGATATCTACTCCCTGACCTGTTCTCTGAACATATTTCAAATTTTGCAGTGTCTCTGCTATCAGTTTATTTCTTGGTATAGATGGATGCGTTATGATATTGTCCTCTGTAATTCCATCAAGGAATCCTCCTGGATTTTCAATAACAATTCGATCCGGATATTGTTTTACATAAACTGCTGCATTGCTCTGATAGTCTCTATGGGACAACGCATTGAGAAGTGCTTCCTGAAATACTCTCTCTGGAAAATCTTCTACCTCAAGTCTGAATAATCCTACCTGAATGTTCTCTATCTTACTGTATGCTTGTACTCTCTCTGTCAGCTTGTCAATGACACTTATTAATGGCAACTTCAAATCAAGTCTTGCATCGTATTCTTCTAAATTATCAGCTGAATAATGCAAATATATAACTTCCGCCTGCGGTAACAATCTTTGAATTGAGGTTTCTTTTCCCACAAAGAGCAGACCTGCAATAGTCAGTCGTTCTACATCTCCATCATATTTTATAAGCTGTAAATCTCTCAAAAAATCTATATCATCCAAATCTGGTAATGTGGATTTAGAATCCCTGACTCTTAACTTTTCCTTCAGACTATACACTTCTAACTTATTTACGTCATCCAGAGTACTCTCACCTATAATTCTGCCAGAAAAATCCGGATTCTGTGCAGAAGAATAAACATTGCTCAACTCATCCGGATATGCAGGTTTTGAATTCTTACCTAATCGCTTCAGGCATCTGCCATCTGTAGTTGTATATGTCTTTCCATCTGCTTTGACTGATATTGCAATAACAAGTTTTCCTTGATACTCGAAGTCTGATATTTCTGTAAATAATGGTGGTACCGTCCTGTCATAAATTCCCTCAATAATACGCTGACCATCATAATTTCTATCACAACCAGTAACTTCAACAGGCTTATCTTCTACTCCAAAATAAACTGTTCCGCCCTTAGTATTTGCAAATGCAATTAATTCATCAACAGCAAGGGAAATAATTTCTTTCATATTTCTTGCATTTATCCAAGACTTAAATTCAACTGTATCAGTTTCCTCAGCATCTAATATTTCTTTAAATTCTTTTTCGGTCATTCGTGTTACACCTTCTTTCCCAATAAACACTCTTGTCTAATCTGGTAAAAAATCTTTCACATAAATTTCTCCTACAAATTATCTACTTTTACAAACAATTTCATCCCTTTCATACATCAAGCTGATTTCCACTGCACATCTTATATACAATATACAATTCTTACAAATCAGTAAGTCTGCGTATATGATTCCACGCAAGTTTTCATCATCAATGTTCCAAATTGTTTCTCCAACATTTCGATATACTCTTTCTTTATATACAACTCGGTACCACTATATAATGGAATTGCATTGCCTGGATATTCGCTGTCACCTTTGTAACTCGATAACCATTTTTTCATAATACAAACAATATCATTATCCTGATTAACTGCAATATATCTTCCATTCAAAAAATCAAATTCCATATGAATGTTAAAAAGTTTAGAAATCGAAATACTAGGCCACAGGTAATCTGCATCTTCTAATTCTCTATCAAATGTTCTAACAATATTAATAAGAGATTCCGAATTATCTGAAATCATATAAGTTTCTCCTTTTCCAACCGCTAGAGCTAAATATCGTCGGAATGGGATCTGATTCTCTTCATTACTATCTCCTACTATACCTTGATATGCAAAAGTAAAAGACGCCTGATGATAATCAATTCTTGTTCTTGTCTCATAGCATCCGATTAGAATGTATTCCTCCTCATTATTTTTAAGAAAAGGAACACACGAATTACTCTTATCATATAGATGATTTCGAGGTTGAATTTCACGGCACTTGAATAATCTATATATCCCCTGGTAGTCAGGTATCAACCGAAACAAATTCTGCGGAATCAACTCTGGTTTTCTGTCACGATAAGCTTTTTCAATGATTGCGTGGAGCGCATATTGAATTACATATGATTTGTACACGGTATTTGTTTCAGGCATCTTACTTTCCCCACCAACAAAAGCGCGTATTTTATTATTCAATCTACTTGATGCATGTAGCCTTTTGTACAGTTCTACATAGTCAATACCACAAGTATCGACCACCTGCATAATTGGATCTCTATATACTGAATTCTTAGCGTATTCATCGGTTCCTTCTCTAGCCTCTTCTTTTCCAAGATCATATAGTTGCTCAGCTAAGTAAAACTCAATATCTTCTTGTTCCAAATAATCTGGTGAATGCTTATCTACACACTTTAAAAGATAGCTCTTATATATTGTAAATTCCGAAAATATGACGTCCAAAAGCAAATTTCTGGTTGGATAAACAGCATTAATTGCATTTATCATTCGATCAACATTCAAATCTTTCAAACGATATCCATAACATCTTACTAAATCAGCAATTGCTATTTGTGTCACAAGATTATACTGTTCATAATGTTCTAGACAAAATACTATTGCTTCTGTAAATTCTGAATAATTCTCTTCTTCAGCAGCATTCGCCAAATAAGCATACGTTGCCAGAAACGATTCCTTACCTCCATCAATAAACCGCATTAATAAGCAATTACGCAGTCCTAATAGTTCATCTGTTTCTTCCAAAACATTATCAATAGGATAATGATCAAGATTTGGGAAACGAAGTTTCATAATATCAAATGCATTTCTCCAAATCGTAATAATGCTGTTCTTATCATACCCAACCGCAAAAAGTGCATCCAAAAGACCTTTTGTAATTCTGCCCGAATGTGAAATAATAACTTCAGGTAATTCACTATAAAATATGTTACGAGCTATATCAGAACTAAGTCGTATACTATTGAGAAATTCATCCTTATCAATTAACGAGCTTCCCCATTCATATGAATAAAGGTACATCAACATATGAATTTCTGACAGTTCTTTATCGTCAAGTTCCAACTGCTCAATGATTTGTAGAACAATATCCTTACGTTTCTTACTATACCTCCATCCACCGTATTCAGTAATTATAAATCTCATTATCTCAAGTAGAGAGTCCTTATCATTCTGATAATTTCTAAGGAATCTACAGATATCTTGTACATCTCGCTCAATTAAATCATGTGTTTCAAACCATTTCTTTGCATCCTCTGTAGTTAAAGCTTCAAAACGTGTTTGATTAGCTTCAAAAACATCCACTGTTTTCTTAACTTCTTTGTTTTCCATATCGTCGGCTTTTTTTATATGGAAATATTCTATATACTGTGAAACATCAAATCCTGATGACTCAACTGTTAATAAAAATTCTTTAATGCTTCCATCTTTACACGAATCATTGTCCGGCCAAGGACTATCAAGAATATTAAATCTTGAAACAACATTGATAACAAGTTCATTCATACGGCGCTTGATTAGTAATCTTTCATCATCGTCTGCTCCTGTGTATATCTGCTCTAGTGTTCTGAATACAGATGTGGATGCATCAATTATTCTTGGGCTTGTATCATTTGGAAGCGACTCAATCAGTTCAATTACAATATCTAAACAATCCAAATCATTGCTATACTTTTTTATAGCAGAACGTAACATACCCTCCACAACCCAGCTTTTTCCGAACTTGATTTGTAGCCCTGACAGGAATGCAAGTGCATACTTCGAGTCTATCTTAAGCAATTCATCAAACCAGCGATTTAGAAAGTGCTTTGTTTCTCTTCCATCAGTATGATTCCAAAGAGCCATTGTCATTTTTGTTATTGTATCACGTTCCTCTTCTGGATTTCCTGCAACAGCTTCAAAAAAAATGTTATAAGAATCCATAATTTGCAACAGAATAATATCCTTGTGATATCCATATGCAACAAGATAATGTATACATATATCAAAATGCTCTAAAGCCTCAGACTGATTATACTTTGAAATAAGACTAACAAAGCGTAACTTTGCTGCAGCTATGCAATCATATACCTCATTTTTTTCTATTTTCTCCTGAGTTCTTAATAAATAAGGTTTTACGATCTCATAATTATCAATTGTCAGAAAACGAGATATTAAGCCCAAAAATTCAGCATCAGTTAATGGACCTCCCATACTATGATCCAAACTTGTTCCAGTTTCATCATCAAGCCGTTCGAGAATCCCTAGGGCTTTCTCCAGATCCTCTACTGTTCCATTTTTGACAATCAGCTCTACTGCCAGTTCATATGACCTTGTTAATTCATTCTGTAGAAAATACAAATCACAAGTACGTGGTTCTCCTTTGAAAACTTCCGTATCCTGTAGCAATAGTTTCAAATTAGTAAGTGCTGTTTCACAGATTGTTTTAGAATCCATTTGTGTTGTGTGTGCACACAATTCTGACATCTTGACAGAATATATTATCCAATTATAGAACCAGTTAATATTTTTACAATCCGCACAGACTTTCTCTATTACTTTCCTATCCCCCGCTACAGCCAAATAATATATTTGTGAGGAAAATTCTTTAAAAATCATTATATCTTTTTCTCCTGGCATCCTCAATGTTTTGATTTTTTCCAAGTTTCCAATTGTAACCTCAAAGGAAACTTCACTTTGCGGATAATATCCAGTCTCAATATACGAAAGATAGTTTTTCCAATTAATCAGTTGTTGCTCCTCCGCAATTGAAGCAATTTCATCAAATTCTATATAGTCCTGTAACTCATCATACGCAATCTCAATACATTGGTTTCTTATTGAAACCTTTTCTTTTTCTATTGCCTCCATAAGCTTAGGAATGATACTAACTCCTTGTTCATCAAGATAATATCTATAATAGTATTTAAGTTCCTCAATTTTATACTGTTTAGCCTCTGTATCTAAATACAGTTCCCACCAAGGTGTAATACCCGCTTTCGAAGAAATATAACACGCAATTCGGCCTGTATTCATATCAAAGGTTGGTTTTCCATCAATTTGCATTAATTGATTTAGTTTAGAAGCACCCTTTATATCACATATTGCTTGGAAGTACTCTTCTCCAGTACTATCGAATTCGTTCATATCATCGAGCATTGCCAACAACTCACCTGCTGTTGCCAACGCAACTAAATTTCTAATTCTACCCGCACTTCGGATAATACAATTCAAGTTCATTCTTATACGTTTTCGAGAATAACCCTCTGATACTGATTTAAGAACAAATTCTTTCTCAATCAATTCAATATTTTCTGCATCTCTCTTGATTTTATATAGCAATTCAGTAAGATAATAAAATGACTTATCAAATTCAAAAAATGGTTTCTTCTGTAACCAATCAGCAAGAATACCATAGACATTTCGCTCTAAATCCACTTTTTTATCTTTCAATGAATCTAAAACAAAACGGCGGAAACTTTCATGATAGATTGAAAAGCCACCGCTTAGTGTATTTTCTATCAATAATGGATGAAGCACCGATATATCTTGTTCTACATATTTGCCGTCCCCTGTAATCTCCATTAAATCATTTAAACCAAGATAGAAATCTGCCCCACAAAGTGCATTAACCGTGCGGTTATTATGAACTTTTGTATACAAATAGGAATAATACTTAGAGAGACTGATATCGTAGTCAGGTATTTCGTCTATTAATTTTTTATTCTCATCTAAGTTTCGTAATTGGCGCAGGATATAACTAAGGTATAGAGCATTTCCCTGAGATTTCTTAAGTATATATGCACTTATTGATGAAATATCATCATCTTCAATAGTATCATCACTAATTTGAAAAGTCGTCATCAAGGATTTTACTTGTTCTATTCCCCAAGGCTCAATCTCAAATACACTGTAGTTCTTGCTTTTAAACTTCTCTATTTCATTTATTGGCTGCGATGATATTATTACATAGCAGTTATCAGGAAAATCGATTTCCAACAGTTCCGAAATGATTTCAATTTCAGAGTGGGAAATAAAATCTTTATTTAGCTCATATTCTCTAGCTATATGATCAAGACCATCTACCACTAAATAGAATTCTTCTTCAATGAAACAAAGCAAATTTTCAAGCTCTGCTTTATTAGCACCAAAGATTGTATTTTTATGTACAACTAGCTCTGGGCATTGTTCCACTATCTGCGAAACTAGATTTCCATATAAGGAAGTGACACGTATTCTCTCAAGACTATTTGTATCCTGTAAAGACTGGAAACAATTATAATGTATAACTTTACTATCTTCACTCGTAAGTTTATCTACGTATTCATCAACAAGCCAAGACTTTCCAGATCCAGGGTTGCCTGAAATAATGACACGTTTTGAATCAAGAATTACTCTGTGTAACCTTTCAATTTCATCACCAAGTATAATCTGATGCGTTGAATCCACCGGAAATCTTTGATCAAATTTCCCGTAATCCATTATTAATCCAAGGCGCCCCACTAATATATTTGTATAAAGTCTGTTTCCTATCGCTCTAGAATGTTTTACTTCCGTTGCAAGTTTATAAATAATATCCTCCACGTTGAGAGCATCATTTGGATATATTCCTACCCCCAATTTCTCAGTTTGCCGAATAATTACATTTTCTAGGGCTCCAGGATTCTTTAAATCCAGACTTGCTTTAGGCATTTCTAAAATAATCGTGAGATCATTACAAAAAGCTAAAAAGGCTTCTCTATCAATAAGTCCTGACTTAATCGCCGTATTAAACTTTCTCCAACTTTTTGGTGGTAATTTTTCTGCTGGCCAAAACACGTCACCGTCAAACGAATATGCAGCAACCGAAAAAGGCAGAGATTGTTCTTGAATAGGCTTCAAATACTCTGTAATTGGATCATCATCAGTAGGCATGTTCCACGCTAGACATAACTTTATTTGAGTATCATTTTCGGATTCTTTTCTCATTTTCCAAGAAGCGAAAAGATCACACAACGCAGTATCATGTCCATTGCCATTTGCCAAGTCATCTTTAGTAAGTTTATGGGAGCTTTCATCATCAGAATACTTAATTTGAAATTCAATGTTACCATTAGACATCTTCAACTTTAAATCATCAAATTTATCTCCGCTGAAATCCTTACGATCGATAATCAGCTCAGCATCTATCTGTTGAAGCATCAGTTGTAGAATTATTGAAACAGTAAAATAATCCTGATATTCATATCCTTCATGGATTGGACTCTGCATTTTATGACCTCCTCACATCAACATTCAGTAAATCAACCTATTAATTCTTCCCCTATCATTAAATCATACGATTCTTTTTGCCCACACAGTATAAGAAATTTTAAGGTAACTCACTGACAATAGTTTCCATAATTTCAATTTGCAAATCACATAAATACTTACGAAAATATTTTATCCCATATATGAGGAACGGATATTTATCTTTTTCGTAATTATTTTTGTTTTCCAAACACCTTCATCCTTACCATTTCCTTCATAACCTCCTCTATCTGCTTTGCCTTGTCATGGGATTCAATCAAGAATCCCATTTCAATATTTCCTTGCATTCCGTGATATGAAAGATTAGCTGACGACACCAGTGATTTCTTTACATCTGATACAATAAGTTTCGCATGCAATGCTGCCATCTTGTCATCTTCTTGCTTTTGATATTCATATATCTGTAAGAATCGCGAACGATATGACATCAGTCTGTCAAGCACTTCCTTCTGCTTTTCTGTATCATTCACATATATACGAACATATACTCCTTGCTGGCTTTTTTCAATAATAACATCAAGCATTTCGGCAAAATAATCTGAGATTGAATAACCAGTTATAGTAAGACTCTTTTCTGTATTCTCTATCAGATTACGCATTGTATCTTTGGTTCTTAATGCTATCACACGGAATGAATCTGGTGCAGTAAGGACAAGCTCTGCGTGTTCAATTTTCTTTGACGAATACATTTTCATGCAAAGGCTAATTATATCTATTATCTCCCCTTCCGAACAATTAGTAAAATGTTTTCTAAGTTCTTTAATCACACGATAAAACTGTGCACTCTCTCCATTAACAGAATAATTTTCAAGTGCATCTACTATCAGCCCTGCAATGTACTCAATTTTTACACTTGTATTCCACATAAATCTCTCACCAATTCTCTGAAATATCCCATTTTCTCATGCTCCGGTACCGGTACTACTAATGCTCTATCAAGTAGGCGGTTACCATTTTCACATGCAGTTTCTGATATCATAGTACAAGAATGACAGGCAGCCCCATTTAATCTCTCACTCGTCGGATTCTTCATAAAGCATTCTGGGTCTGTTGTACATGTTAAACCATTCTCCAGTGCCCCTTTTAAAAGCGGCAAAAACTTATTCATTCCGCCAAGTTCAACAAGTCCACCTAGTGAACCTTCCTTATCCGCCGCACCTGTGTAAATTAAAATTCCACACATATTTTCACTACTATAAATGCGTTCATGTAATGCAGATGATGAATATCCTGACTGCATAGACATTTCCTTAATCAACATATGTGAAAGTGTATGTAACAACACATACTCTGCATTTCTTGGTTTAAAATTCTCCCATCCTTTTTTCTGACAATATGCTGCATAACATTCCTCATATTTATCAGAACGAGATTTCACAGTCTCTATCTGCATCCACTGGTTTATTTTTTCCTTATTTAATTCAATGAATACACCTTCACCATTGATTTCGACTGCCGGAAGCCATTTTTCTCCCGAAGAGCACTTCAATTTTACGATATGTGACTGCTCATCCACTTCTGGTTCTGGTGCTTCCAATCTTGTAAAACCTGTCAAAACTCGTACTTCACGTAATCTATGTATTTTAATAATCCTAGAAATATACTCTTTTAAACTTTCACTCAAAGTAACTTCTTCTGCTTTGAAATACTTAACATCATGTTGATACTCGACATCCTCATGATGCGTAATAGCTGCATACTCCATTTCTTTAAGTTCAGTAAACTCTTTGATATTTTGGCTTAATCTATCATAGGCAGCTATAAAGTCTTCATAAGAATATTTATCTCCAAAATACTTCTGATAAGCAAATGAAAGACCTGCCTCTTCTCCCATAGCCTCTACCAATGTTTCAATAGTTGCTCTTTGTGCACCCATGATATCATTAATAGGATTTGTCCAAGGTGGAATTGATATTGCATTTCTTGTGACTGTAAAATACACATTAGATGCACCACGCTGGCTAGGTATTACACTCTTCTTACAAATTTTCGCCTCTGCTCCTGGTCTATGCGGATGGTTTCCTGAACAGCATAGACCAGCAAATTTTTCCTTCTGCATTGCTCCAGACATAACTCTCCTTGCACCGCAATTACACTCAACACGGAGTTCTGCAAGTGATGAAGTATTACCCATTGATTTTAGGTACATATCTTCTTTACAACTTGTTTCTCCATGATGTACCCACCATCTCCAAGGGAAATCGTCCATATGCCCATCTTCGCATACCGTTATAAATCTCGAAGGGTATGCTGGAAATCCACACTTAGGGCATTTCACTTCACCTTGATTCTTTTTGTACTGGTCCATATCAAAGTAATCTCTCATATCAAATAAGAATTTACATGTTCCCTTTGAACACACATGATAGTATGGAAATGACACAACTGGAATATCCTCTTTTCCACCTGTCTTTGGCATAAAGAATCGTCGAACATTCATATAACTAGCCAATCTTGCATCTCTAATTTCTTTACCAATATTGTTAGTATCCCAGTACTCTATATCTAAAACTGTCAATGAATCATTTACAGCATCCATTATCGAGCCTGGTCCATATGTAGTTATTAACTGATTCGGACGAATCTCGCCCAATTTTTTATAAAAATTCATCAGACACCCTCCCAATAAAAAACTGTTGATGATTGCTCAACATCACGCATAGAACTTAGTGTTGGTTTTTCTTTGTCTCCATAATATTCGCCATAGTATGTAAGTAGCCTCTTCTTATCATCAGCTACTGCTGGAACAAAATAATATAGCTTTTCGTCTTTTGCAATGTTCTTCCAAGTATTGATAAACTCATCCATTTCTTTCTCTGTATCTACATAAGACGATGGTGCAGTTATCTTAACTCGCTCAAGAATTTTGTCTTTTATATCTTTGATTTGTTCATCAGAAATATCATTAATGTTTGATGCTCCACCATTATCAGCCATCGTCTCTACCTGTAATCTTA
Organism: Lachnospiraceae bacterium GAM79; assembly: GCA_020735665.1. Lineage (NCBI taxonomy): Bacteria > Bacillati > Bacillota > Clostridia > Lachnospirales > Lachnospiraceae > Lachnospiraceae bacterium GAM79. Next base: position 174,447 of record CP085928.1, on the reverse strand, counting down.
GTAAAGAAACTACCAATGCATGTAATACTCTGTCTCTAGCTCTAGCCGCAAATGGCGTTGCTGTAGTTCCTTCTACATATCTATACATCTGTGAGTGGAAACCAACAAAATTCTCATAATTAGACAAATCCCTTGGTCTGTAAGGATTATAAACAGTAAAAATAATTCCAGGATGCTGTCGACCCACACGGCTTGTTGCCTGAATATATTCAGAGTTCTGCTTTGGCTGACCTACAACTGACATAAGTCCTAAACGGTCAACATCCATACCTACCGCTATCATATTAGTTGCAATGACAACATCATAACAGCCTTGCTTCTCCTTGTTTTTATCATAAGAAATTGCTAACTTTTCAAGAACCTGCGCAATCTCCCATGAAGGTATGCGAGATGTAATTTCCTTCTTTCCCTCAAAACTGAGATATCTCTGTTCTGAGCTATTATATTTATTCTTTACAACACGAATACGGCTTGCTATATCGTCGTCAAGAAGGCGCACTGCACCACCCAATTCTCGAATACTATTAAAGTAGCCAATCAATGTGTAATATGGATCAATATAATCCTCATATTCCGGATTCTTTGCTATATCTAGTGCTGTTTGCAAAATAATCGAATACAAACGAATAAGCGTTGTTTTTACAGATTGTCCGCTCGCACATATACCAGCATATTGACGAAATGGCTTTTTTCCATCACTAATCATTCTACTGATTTTTTCTTCTGAAGCATCAACTAAATTTTCAGTTGGAAGCGGTACTTCCTTAATAAAAAATGAATCTCTTGTATCAAAGCCACTTGGCGGAAATTGTGCAAATTCATTTCTCCCATAAAGAAACTTAATCTGTTCCCCAGCATTTCTAATAGTTGCTGTTGAAACAATATACTTAGGTCGAATCTTCTTTCCATTCTTCTCAATACAGCACATCTCTTCTACAACAGTTTCATATCCACCATAAATCGTTCCAAGAGGACCAGTAATTAAATGAAGCTCGTCCTGTATAATTAGCTCAGGAGGATAGAATTGTTTACATGCAACCGTTTCAGCCCTTTCCAATCCCGCTGCGACATCTGCATTATGTCTTCCTGCATGCTTTTCTCCAATAGCAATATGTCCACATCTACTACAATATCTATCTGTTCTGCCAAATAGCAAACCAACTCGTTCAGACCATGGAAGTCTCGCAAATTTATCTACAGTCGAAATAATCACAGTAGGACACTTTGCATAAATTTCCTCATCAACAAGATAAACCGGTATGGTTCTTCCTGTTTTTAACGAAAACATACAATTCTTATCTGCACAGTGAATTTTGACATACTTTCCCTTTTCATTGATGTCATATTCATCCCGTGTGATTTCCTTACCACAATAAGGGCATTTAATAATCTGCTTTGTAAGCTTCCTTATAAATTCTTTCTTCTTAAATTGATCAGAATCGCTGTATTCGCTAAATTTATTTGGGGTAACATTACCTCCAACCCAGAATCCAATTGAAATTCTTTCCTTACCATATAATTTTTCATTCTTCTCACGCAATTGTTCCATTGCAACAATAAGACGCATCAGTCTGTCTCTCTGCTGAGTTGTAAGTAAACGAAGCGTGTACCTTAAAAATACTGTTACTCCACCATCTTTCTCATAATCGGTTTCATCTGAAGCTGTCAGTCTCCTATATGCTATAGTAAAAGCAATCAGCCCTAAATATGCCTCTGTCTTACCACCACCAGTAGGGAAGTATAATAAATCAACAATATTTCGTTCCGGAGACTCACCATCCATAATCCCATACAAATTCAAAAGAACAAATGCAATCTGGAATGGTCTCCACTCACTGTGATCTTTCTTTCTTCCTTTTTCTGGCATATCAGTCATATAATCTCTTAAGCTGCAAGGAATGCCATTACCATAATCTTTTGAAAAAGCTGTAATACTTCTCTGTAAATACATTGCTTGATTCATAAATACAAACGCTTGATATACCTTATCATTGTTTTCAATCAAATCAATTCCAGCATTCATCCTACGATTTGCATCATTGCATTTATCAATAATAGTCTGACCTGTTGCCTTAAATTTATCATCATGCATAGCTTCGTCGTTTGTCAATGCATCTGTAATCCAACTTCCATACATTTCTGTCAATGTACGAAGATTCTGAATAACTTCTGACTTTTTCCTTGGTGAGCCCATCTGAAGCATCGAAAAGGCATGCTCCGGCATATCATCTATCTGTGCACTTACACTTGGAATTTCATAATCTGGAATAAATGATGATTTTATAGCAGTTGCATTTATCTCTTCTGCTTTCTTTTCCCAAGTAGCAGCACAACCTCTTCCTCTTGCATAAACTGGTCTGCCTTTATAATAATATTCATCCTCTAATTCAACTTTTCTACAGAGATATTCTGGTACAAAAATAGGACTCATCAAATCATCTGCTATGAGCATCTCCACTTGGAACATTACCTTTGCATATTCTTTTTCATCGCCATCTAACTTATCATTATTATGCAAATAAACCGATACCATCTTGTATCCATTGTCTAACTGCATCTTCATAACATAAATATAGATGTTTCCATTAGACTCAAGTGGAATCTGCTTCGAACGCCCCATCAGATTAAAATCGATTTCCACAACATCATTCATCTGCTCACGAATATATATGGTATGTTTCTTCTTTTTCTTATTCTCTGCATCTTCTTCTAAGGTTTCATCTATTACTTCACCTTGCACCTGTTCTGCATAATACTTTCCCCAATTAATATAAGCATTAACCTTTTGAACATCATCAGAGACATAGAAAGACACACCTATAGAAGACGGCTTCTGAAAACCACCTTTTACTCTATCCTCTGGTTCCTCTTCTTCAAAAATTCCTGCCTCCAAAGTTTCTCCATCAGCATCGAAATTCTTTTCTGTAAACTCTACATCATTGTAATTTTCATCTTCCGTTACATCTGTATCAGCCGGATATAATAATCCCGTAATATAACTACTCGTTGGTACTTCATTCAATTGTTCACAATCTGATGTTGGTCCTATTAAGTCTTTTCGTACTGCATCTAAAATCTTCTGTCGAACAATAGCATGTTTAAAATCCTTTATATCAGCCATCTACAACCTCCGTTTATTCTCCGTCTACTACAACAGGAATTGCCATACCAATTACATATTTGAATGTATTACCTACTATAATCTTATCCCCTGGCACTAGGCGGTACTCCCAAGTCTTTCCGTCCGCATCCACCTGTGATGCACATTCGCACCACTTAATTGCAGCCTTTGCTTTTTCCTGTACATCTTCATTATCTGTTTGATTTGCAGCCTTCACTTCAATCATATATTTCTTATCAGCCGTCTCTACTAAGAAATCAGGATTATACTGTTTTGCTGCCTTATAAAATAGTCCTAACTGATTCAAAGGCGGCTTTATAAATCTAATAACTTCTGAATCCTCTTCTAATACCACGGACAACCTTCTCTCATCATCACTATCAAATGCATTCTCTGCATAATATGATTTTTTATAGCCTTCAAACAAATATTGCTTAATATTTTTCTTATCTGGCACTTCCTTCTTAAAATTCAGTCGTCCATTTTCCTTCATATTCTTCGCAAATGATTTGAATACAATAAGGTCTTTCTGAACGTTAAATACAAACTCAGTGCTTTCTTCCTTTGACGCATATATCTGTTTTCTTAAGTCCTCTACTATAACAGTTGCATATCTACGGACAATCTTCTTTTTTTCTTCATCCGTACCTTCGATTAATGCGAGATACTGATCAACCACCTCAAGAATAAATTCTGCATCATCAGAACTAAACTCCGGAATACTCTCCAATAAAGAAACTGCAAGCATATTCTCAGGATTTTCTACAATAAGTGCATCTGCATCCAGCACTTGCAGCAACTTACCATTTACAGCGTCATATCTCTCGATTCTCGATGCCGCAACATCAAAATCCATAATATTTCGTTTAACAGTAAAAGACTTAAATGTAATTGTTGAACTATAGCTAATTCCAATCTTTGGAACAGAGATAGCAACTTTCTTTAACTCTTCAACTTTCTTGATAAACTCTTGTTTTGCATATGGCAATACATTCTTACTGCCAGATGACTTCTGTAAATCAATCTGTAATGAAGCATCCCCCTGATGTACAGTAAATGATGTATCAACTGCATCAGTGCCCATGCCCGTCTGTGTCATTTTGTGCTCTGATGCTGTGCCATCATTTGTTTCTTTTTCATTATCGTTAGCAAAATAATCAAAAATAGACATCTGTCCACTATCACTTTCGGACTTCTTGGGTGCTACTTTCTTTACAAATGCTTTCTGATACTCAGCAAACAGATTCTCCACCACATTTTCATTATTCAAATCTTGGTATGATTTCACTTTACTTTCGCATAACGCTTCATCAAATAATGAAATCTGCTGGTTCTCAACTGCTGGCTCTACCATAACTGTTTTTGTGTTCGGTATATCTTCCTCATCAAGATTTCTCTTCTTAAATACAGGGTTATTTTTGATATCATCCACAATCTCTCGATAATGATCGTGAGCAACAATATCCAAGGTATCTAATTCCTCAATACCCGTTATCTCACCAAAAGGAAGCCTCAATCCTCTACCAATAGTTTGAAGTGCCAATATATCACTCTTTGCAGCATTAAGTGGGATAATCGTAAACAGATTATTTACATCCCAACCTTCTTTCAGCTTATATACATGCAGCACAATCTCAATTGGATTGGTATTTTTCTCAATGGTTAGTAATTTCTGAATGTTTTCTTCTGTCTCTGCACCACTTGTGCTGGAGTCAATTTCAATAACCTTACCAACATAACGACCTCCAAAAAAAGCATCGGAATCTATTTTTTCTTTTATTTTTCTAGCATGTGTTGTATCTTTACAAGCTATCAAAACAATTGGCTTTACTTGTTCTAATTGATTATCTATACAATATTTATATACGATGGACTTTCTTCTCTCATGAAGCTTGATTCCATCTTTCAACTTCATTTCCTCTATATCATCAACTGAATATCCTGCTGTATTTGTTCTTCCCATAACAACCGGAATCTTCAAAAACTTCCCAGCTCCATCCTCTAATCCGTAGTGATAAATAATATTCTTATTTGTACTTTTAGGTGTAGCAGTATATTCTAATCCCAACACTGGATTAAGATAATTAATCGCTTTCTTTGATGCTGGGGCATAGTAACGATGCGCTTCATCCATACAAATAACCAAGTCATCAAACGAACGTAACACATCCGCAAAAGAGCCACCCAAATTTTCATTAAACTTGTGAAATTTAAATTCGATATCTCCCCTAGTAAAAATCTTTGAAATATTAAAGATAAATATCTGAATATCAGATGTTTTTTCTACCACCATTTCCTCTTGGATATATCTTACCGGGTATGATAAATAATTTTCCCCATCATAAACTTTGGGTCTTCCCATCTCTGCTTCAAGTCCCTTAAACATGTATTTTGGATGTCCCGGGACCGCCTCTCGACGCATCTTGTCGTAAATCGTATTTCCTGGTGCCAGAATAAAGAAATGTTTGTACCCTTTTGTTTTGTATAAATAATAAATACATGCACCCATTAAACGGGGCTTACCAATACCGGTTGTCATATCAAAGCAGAATGATGGAAAATCAAATTCCTTATCTACAGATATTGTATGTGGAGCTTGGCAATTCTCTGATGCTATTTTCTCTGCTTCAGCTTTTGAACTAGTTCTATACTCAATCTTGGAACTGATTGCATCAAAGTATTGTAGCGCTTCATACTGAGGATCACGCAGGCTCATAGCCCATTTGATTTTATCTACTGAACTCATTATTCCTGCACCTCACTTTCAAAATTACATTTATCCAATAAATCCTTTGGTATTTTTTTCACTTCCACATTCTCTGGAAGAATCATGTCAGCTTGATTTTTCTTACAATAGATAAGTAAACTCTGCTTATCCCCTAAGTTCTTCATTATCGACATCACATACTTTGTATTAACAAATTCTTCCGTAATATGTATGAATCGATTCTCTGATGAATGTCCTTGAAACTCCCCAGATGGTTCATAGGTAAATCCTTCTATCTTGCAAATAGCTTCACATACCATATCCCATGTATAGGATGGATTTATTTGATAAACTGGAAGAACTTTGTTCTTTACAAGTAATGGTTCTGCAAGTTCGTAGAATTTATATCCCCCACCACCTTGCCAACCTAATTTTTTAGATATATCAAGACCATCATTTCCATCAATAACTTTATCCAATCTTAATTTGCATTGGTTATATGCTTGTTCTCCAATTTCTACTCCAATCCACCTTCTGTTCATTTTATGAGCAACTGCAATAGTTGTACCTGATCCCAAAAAAGAATCCAAGATAATATCTCCTGGCTTTGTGGCAATTTCTAGAATACGTTCAATTAACTTTTCTGGTTTTGGTGTAGCAAATGGATCCTCAGGATTAATCTGCTTCACTTCTTTTTTTGCATCCTGCGTCGAACCTACATCTTCATATTTCCAGATAGTCATTGGCACACTTCCACTTTTAACTTCGCTTAAAAACGTCTTTTTTCTTGGCACATTATTACCATTAATGCCAAACCAAATTCTATTATCACTCACTAACCTGTCAAATTCTTCTTTAGACGAAATCCAACTACGACTTTTTGTTGGCGTTACAACTCTACCACTTGGGGTTGTAATTGGATAATCCGTATTTCCACTATATGTTCGAGCTGTAAAATCGCTTGATGTCCATGGTCCTCTTGGATCATTGTCCGGATTTTTATATCTACTATTCATTCCTGCAGTTCTCGGCAATAAATTCGGTTTCCATAGGTTTTTATTTTTTGCATAGACTAAAATAAAATCATGTGAATCAGATAACCATTTTGCATCATTTTGAGGAGAAAATTTTTTTTCCCAAATAACATTACTAACGAAATTAGAACGCATAAATATTTCATCACACAATACTTTCAAATATGCCTGCTCATCATCATCTATACTTATCCAAATAGTACCATCTTCTGATAATAATTCCTTAAGTATAAGTAAACGTTTCCTTATCATACTTAACCATATACTATGTTCAAGATTGTCATCATACTGTGCAAACGCACTACCCGTGTTATACGGTGGGTCAATATATATACACTTTACTCTTCCTCTAAATTTATTCTCTAACGCTTTTAACGCAAGAAGGTTATCTCCATGAATCAACATATTTTCTGTGTCCGGGTCACCATATGATTTTGATTTATCTTCAATTAATATTCTTGGTTCAAGTTTCTCTTCCTCATATTTACCAACCCAAGTCAATTCTAACTTGCCTTTTTTCTCCATGGTAGCCTCCTAAAACTTAATCACTATCTTTGTTACCAATTGTGTGTTTACCAATATATCTTCTGCAAACTGCTTCTGCATATTTACAGCTTCTTCTTCCAATGTCGACATTTCATCATGAAATGCCCGTACCATTTTTTGTTTCTGTTCTTCTAAAATTTCTATTTGTTTTTTTAATGCAATCTTCTGTCTAAAATCGCCTTCAATTGCATATTTTTCTTTAAGCTCGTCTAATTCTGATGTATCCTTGACTCTGAGCAAATATTCCTCTTTTCTTAATTGTAGCCAATTATCCAATTTTTTCTGATTAGCAATCAAAACTGTTCTTTTAGATTCTGCATATTTCTGCTGCATAAATTCATCCACTTTGTCAATATATGAAAGGATTTCTTGATTATTTGGTGTCTTTTCTTCCAGGCACTGCTCCTGCAATTTTTCACAAAGCTCTCTAGCCAACTCATCTGAAACACCATATATCTTCCCTGTTATATCAATAATTTCAAATACTGCATCTTCAAGAATCTCACCAACATAAGAACCACCAACAAGTAAATATCCGTGTTGAATTCCCGGAATTTCCAAGTCTATATTAGTTTCATAGTACTTTGGACATGTCCCATTTTCCTCTTTACTTCTACCATTCCAATACTCAAACTGTGAATCATATTCCGCTATTTCTTCCATAATACTATTAAAATGCAACTTATGTTGTTCCTCTGTCTTATATGTAAATATGGATTTCAGTTCATCCATTTTCTTGTTTCGTTTCTTTTCTAATTCCTTTTCCAAATTCTTAAATTGCTTTGTAAAATCTGATGTCGTTTTACATTCCTGATAAATAAGTGTAACTCTTTTTTCAAAATCTGCTCCACTTTCTAATAATCCAATAGCTTTATCTGATGCACCAAATACGCCTTGGAATAACTCGAATTTTTCTGAAAGAATTTCATATACTCTCTTATCTGCTACATTCTGAGTATTAAGCAAATTAATAACCACAACATCGTTCTTTTGTCCATAACGATGACAGCGACCAATTCGCTGCTCTATCTTCTGCGGATTCCAAGGAAGGTCATAGTTTATAATCGTATTACAAAACTGAAGATTCAATCCTTCCGAACCGGAATCTGTTACAAGCAAAATTTTGTATTCATCCCTAAATGCTTCTACGATGGCATTCTTCAATTCAACATTTCTACTACCCACATACTTTCCATAGTTTCTAGCTTTCCATGCCTTATAAATCTGTTTAGTAACAGGATCATTTGTACTACCATTAAACTTAAGTATCTGACCTTCATATCCGGCATGAGATAATTCTTCAAACATGTATTGTTGCGTTCTAATAGATTCCGTAAACACAACAATTCTTTGTTTTATGCCAGCTTCATTTTGAAATACAAAAGCTTTCTCCACTGCCTGTTTCAAGGCTGTCATCTTCGCATTTCTTTTTATACTTTCAGCTTTATTAATAATGGCTGTTACCTCATCTATTTCATGCTGAATAAATTCATTTACCTTTTCTCTTGTGTATAATTCATCCTGCTTACTATCATCATCCTTCTCTATTTCATCATCATCAAAAAAACTAAGGAAAAAATCAATACTTTCATCCGCTGATTCAGTTCTAGTTGTTTCCTTCAAAGTTTCAAGTCTGCCTTTTAATACCTTGAAGGTTTCTGCAACTGCCATACTTGATGATGCAAGCAATTTTCTAATAACAGATGTAATAAGTGTTCTGTGTGAATTGGGCAAAGCATACAAGATTTCCTTTTTCAGATAATTATTTATCATCACATAAAGTTCTATCTCCATTGGCGATAGTTCAAAATCAATTGTCATTTCTTTACGCTCTGAAAATTGGATATACTCTGCTACTTCTTTTCGTAAAGTTCTTTGCACAACAGGTTCTAAACAAGCCTTCAAATCATTGTAATCTTCTCCTCGCAAATATCTTTCGGAAAATATCTGCTTACTATAAAAAACTCTATCATCGATAAACTGAACAAGTCCATATATATCAAGTAAAGTATTCTGCATAGGAGTCGCAGTTAATAGAATCTTTGGAATTCCCTTTGTTAATTCATATAATGAGTTAGCCATCTTTGAACCATTCTTATATACATTCCTAAGCCGATGTGCTTCATCAAATACACAAAAATCCCAAGCTATCTTTCCGAACTCTGCTTTTCTTTTTGAGGCAAAGTGGTAGGAAGCAATAATTACTGCTTGTTTACTCTTTACCTTTGCGAGATAATCCTCCCAGTTAGAACTATCCACAATTAATGAATCAATATCAAATTTCTCTTCTAATTCAACTTGCCATTGCTTTCGCAGATTTGATGGCATAATAAGTAGTATTTTATTTTTTCCACTGCATAGCAAATACTTGATGACCAAGCCAGCCTCAATAGTTTTTCCAAGACCTACCTCATCTGCAAGAATTGCTCCACCAAGCTTTAATGAAGATAGTGCAAATGTGAATGCTTCAACCTGATGAGGATTGATGTCAATATCAGCCATATGCAAACAACTATATGGATTATTTTTCAATTCTTGTTGCTTTAACTCAGCATATGTACTTTCAACAATACCCATTTGCAAAACCTCCAATTTTATTTTCTTAATTGTTCTTTTATTTTATCTGCTATTACCTTTGCCATCATTGGCGGAACCGCATTCCCCACCTGAACAAATTGTGCTGTCCTTGGTCCTTCAAAATAATAATTATCTGGAAACGACTGTATTCTTGCTGCTTCCCGCACTGTAATTGATCTATGTTGCTCTATATCTGGATGAATGAAATAATGTCCATCTTTCGATAAATGAGCAAGTATTGTGTGACAATGATCCATATCACCCTCAACAACTTTAAATCGATCTACAAATGAAGTTCTATTTTTATGTGTTTTCAAATCTTCTGGTAAATCATCATATTTCAAACGTTCATGCTGTTCGTTTTCAAACCACATGTCTATTGTTCTCTTATATATTTCAATATCCTGTGCAGTATGTGGTCTTGCAGCATGACCTGTTAATACATCTGATTTCATGCGAATACCATTATCTTTAACATATTTTTTTAGTCTTCGCATATCATTCATCGTATGTTCTCTTGCCTCAATACCTGGAGTCAATGGTGGTAAATCCTTCAATAAATCCCATACTTCTGCTTTACTATGGATCACATCAAATGACGGATATTCATAACCTGTACCTTTAAGCCAACCTACTATAATTACTCTTTTTCTACTTTGTAATACTCCAAAATTCTGAGCGTTCAACTCATGATAATCAATTTCATAACCCACACGTTTCATATATGTCTGGAGATTTTTAAATGCTACCCCACCTCTCGCAGTCTTTATGCCCGCCACATTCTCAAACACAAACATTCTTGGCTTATACTTCTTAAGGAATTGAACATACATCTTATATAATTCATTTCTTGGATCATCTTCCATTGGAACAATCATATGACTGCTCTGTGCTCTTCCCACCAAAGAATATGCTTGGCAGGGAGGACCACCTATAATTACATCAATCTTATCAATTTCTTTTTCCCTTTTGATATCATCAATTGTGTTGAAAATCCCTTTAATTGTGGATTCTGACATTTCTTGATTAATTACAGTCTTAAGTTCCTCTTTTGGTATTTTCTCCAAAAGTTGTTCTCTGGTTATTTTTCCTTTTTCATAATCATAATAACTTTTAATTTTGCCATTATCTTTTAGGTAATAATATGCTATTCTTGTTTCTATTGTTTTTGCTGCATGCTCATTCATTTCCACATGTGCAACCGGTCTATAGCCACTTTGTATAAATCCTTCTGAAAGTCCACCGGCACCAGCAAAGAGATCAATATAATTTAATCCATTTTCATTCATGGTTGTTCTACCTCATTATCTCACATTTACTGTCCCATTATCTGGACTTGTATTCTCTTTATGGATTTTTTTCTTTACTTCAGCTAAATCAGTAAACTCCATAATATCAGATATATCACATTCCAATTCAGCACATATTTTTTCTAATACGGTCATAGCAACCATCTCTTCATTTGTCATTTTAGCCATAGTACTACTGCTAATTTTTATCTTTTTACACAGTTGGCTCTTATTTATTTTTTTATCAATCATTAATTTCCATAATTTATTGTATGATACAGCCATATTATCCTCCGTGCCTTTAGGAATACAATTTCACTATTTTATTATATATTATCTCAATTTCGTTGTAAAACATTTTATTTGATTTCTCGAACACTTTTTTCAAGTTGTAAAATAAGTCAGCAGAGGAATCATCTCCCTCTGCCCTTATTCCACATCGTAAAGTGAATTTTTAAATTCCAGTTTTTTTACCCTCAAAAACAGAAATCCGGAATTTACTCTTGCACATAGTTTTTGTTACAATCTCATATGGTTATCTGTCTGTTGGAAAGGATTACCATATGAGCGAACATAATCAAAAACATTTAACCCTGTCCAACAGGACTTATATAGAACAGGAACTGTTGCAAAAGAGTACTTTTTCTTCCATAGGTGAAGTCTTGCATAAAGATCCTTCTACTATTTCAAAGGAAGTAAAACGTTACTCTAAAACTGTTCCTGCTAAACACAGCTACAAATGCAATCTCTGTAAACATTACAAAGACTGTGATTTATTAAGTAGTGAACTCCATTGTCAAAGTTACCATAATCGCTACTGCTCCTTCTATTGCAAACGCTGTTATCGTCGTAACCCAACCAATGTATGTCCGTATTTCTTGCCTTACAAATGCGATAAAATTAACAAACCACCATATGTTTGTAATTACTGTGAGGATTACAAATCCTGTCCTCTGGACAAGAAAATATATGATGCTTCTTATGCCCAAAGGCAATACGAGAAAAATCTTTATAATTCCCGTAAAGGCATTAACATGACTCCGGAAGAATTGCAGGAACTCAACGATTTAATATCTCCCCTTATCTTGAAGGGACAGCCATTAAGTCATATCTTTGCAGTACATGCTGATGAGATTCCTGTATGCAGAAGAACACTCTACAACTATCTGGATCAGCGTGTGTTTCAGGCAAGAAACATTGATTTACCTCGCCGTGTCCGTTACAAAAAACGGAAGAAAAAGTCCGAACCAAGAAAGAACAAAAATCTTCAACAGGTATATCGTAACAAACGTACCTATGTGGATTTTGAGCGTTTTATGGAGGCTCATCCGGACCTTGATGTTGTTGAAATGGATACAGTCAAGGGTGGACGCGATAAAGGAAAATACCTTCTCACACTACTCTTTAGAAGCTGTAGTTTTATGATTGTAATACTTATGCCGGACTGCACCCAAAGAAGCGTAATCAAAGCAATAAATGATCTTACCGAAGTTCTTGGCATCAGAACCTTTAAGAAGTATTTTCCGGTAATTCTGACGGACAATGGTTCTGAATTTAAAAATCCATGGGATATCGAAAAGACCGAATCCGGAACCCACAGAACCTATGTATTCTACTGTGACCCTTATGTTTCCAATCAAAAAGGACGTTTGGAAAAGAATCATGAATACATTCGCTATGTTATTCCCAAAGGTCGTAGCATGTATCGATACACACAAGATGACATCAATCTTATGACCAGCCATATCAACTCTACCGCAAGAGACAGCTTAAATGGCGCAACTCCTTTTGATTTGGCTGCCCTGCTTCTTGATGCAAAGATACCAGCTCTTGCAGGACAGGTTAGAATTCCAGCTGACGATGTCTGTCTGAAGCCTTCTCTTATTGAAGACAACGTTTCCAAAAGAAACAAAGCGTCTACGGAAGGTGGTGATATCAATGGCTAAAAAGTACAAAAAGAAGTATAAACGCCTGGAAGAACGCTACGAAATTCTCAATGAACACATGCTTGACATAACGGATGATAATGAGCGGTATCTCAACGAATTACGTTATCTTGAAGCCTTTATAGAATGGAGAAATCTTAATGAAGAATTCCTGTACTTTAAGAATAACGCATATGAAAAGTATGACGAAGATTTACCATTCTCAAGATTAACTTTATAAAACAAAAATACCGTCCAGCAAGTCGATATTTGTCTCCCCAGACGATTGACCCTTGCCAGCCGGTATAATCATAAAAGAAGCAGATAGATAACCACCGAGCGACCACGAAGCGCAAAATCCAACTTCATTTCTGACGTTAGACGGGTGGAATTTATTTTTTCTCAAACTGCTCCAGTCGTCTGTTTGCCATGCAAACAAACAGACTTCATAACACGAATTATAGCACTTTTCAGGGTACTTTTGTATAGGGTATCTTCAAAAAAGTTGCTCAAAACCGAAAATACGAGGTCAAGTCAGTTAGAACTGGAATTTAGTTTTTCATTTGACCCCTTATCCCGCCCACAAATAGAGCCAAACTAGAGCCATTTGATAAAACAAATGCCGGAAGCACGCATAAATACAGGTTTTCGGCATTTTAATCCGTTATTCAAACTCCCTACAGGTTAAGTTATTTCCTGTGTTTGAGTCGATTTTTGCTTCCGAAAACAACGTCTTTTCGTCTATTTCTCTTTATTATTTTCAGTTTTCAAAATTTCAGGTATCATTCGGGTATCACGAATGGATATCAATGTTCCTACTGGTATTATGACTCTGATGAAGTTAATTTACAAGTGGTAAATCCCAAGTATTCATCACCACAACCTACCAACATCTTATATATCATTCAATTACCTTTTATTCTGCTTATTTTCTTTATTCAATTTCCAAAGAAAATATCCAGGTCTCTCTCTCACATCACCAAATAACTTGACTGTGTCTTTTATTCCACCAATTGCAGCTACTGACGCCGCAATTAAGCTTAACATATTATTTCCACTCATCATACTATTTGTAAGCAATGAGCCAGTTGCTATCGTTGTTTCTATCCCAAGGGATCTGATTATCGAACGCGTTTCTCGATTTATTTGATTTATATATGTTTCATTAATCGCATATGTCACTTCTTGCAATTCATTTTCTAATTGTTCATTGTCCTTTATATTTGACAAATGTAATAATTTTTCGCCAAGTTCAGTTCTAAAATTTGCAAAACTCTCTCCATAATCATTTCGAATACTAATAATATCAGTTATTTTACTATTCTCTAATACTGGAACATCAAGTCGAAGAGCCATATTGGCAATCTGGCTATCAACAGATTGTTTCCCCATCTCTTTTGACAGCAATTGTGCCTTCAATGTAGATTGCGTTAGATACATTGTATTTAATCTACTTGCTAAATAAACTTCTTGAAAAGTTTCATCATACATATGTAAACATGCTTTATTTACCGATTGATCTAACCAAATATTAAAAGTATCCTGTGAAATATTGTCAGGTGTAAAAAACCTAAATGTGGCCTTTCTTGTATTTTCATCAAAATCAACTACTTCACTCTCTTGATATTGAACAATTTCTCCATTTCTAAATCCACAATCAGGGAAATGGATGAATAATCCTGTTCCTCTAGTCAATGGTTTGTCTAACTCAACACGTAAACCTCCATCCATCCTAACTGTGTTATGTACTTGAACATTCTTTTTAAGAAAGTCCATTATAGGTTGAGGCAGACTCTTGCTATAGTTATTTGCATCATAAGTAATAGGCACATTCATTGGTGCCTCATGTAGATATGAAATGGGAATATATTTTACATAGTTGCATACAACCAGTATTGTGCTTTCCTTCATATATTTTAAAGCAGCTACCAACTGTTCTCTATCAATAGTATTATCACTATTCATTCCATAATATTCAGCCATAACTTTAGTAGAATTGCTTTTTTTCTCGGTTAATTCAAATAATGGATCTGAAATAGTTACTACATCTACATAAAGAGCCAGCTGCTTTAACAATTCTTCTCTTGGTCGTTCCGAAAAAGATTCTATGGTCACTGCAATTTTTCTTGAATCAAATATTATTTCTCTACAAATTTCCCCCATGTTTGAAATAACATATTCTCTGTATCTGTTCAATTCTTTCTCTAATTCATAATCGCTTAACGCACTGAAATTGTCCTCCAACCCATAACCAAACAAAAAGCTTTCCGTCAGAAAATCAAAATTAATATGTGACATAAACCTTCTCTCCTTTATGTGTATTCTTCTAAAATTTCATTGTTACAAAAAATGTGAGTAATATCCATTTCTGCAGTTGATAAAACCAACCTTGAGTATTATATTCTTGTAATGCTTTCTGACTCTATTTTCTTAATTGCATCTTCTTGTCTATGCTCTCCCTCGACATTAATTTCATGTTCTATCTTTACAATACTAATAATCTCCCGAGTGATTGTTATGCCTAAGCAAATACAAGCCGTGATGCTGATGCATCAGATCAATACTGACTACCTGACTGTGTGTTTCATCATAAAATGTAAGATGCTTAAGTTTACCATTTTGCACAATGGCATATGACCTATTCGCTGTATGAGAATATTCAGGTGCTTTTACAGAACCACTATCCTGAATAATCACTTGAATTTCATCCACCTCACCTACAGAATGATAATTCTGTCCACCTTCTTTAAAATGGAAGTTACCTAAATCACGCTTTAGCTGTCCATATATTATTTTTCTACGATACTTTGGTGCAAATACAATGTGATACTTACAATTCCATTTGGTGTGTGCTAAACTATTCATATCCATATGGATACCTCTGCTTGTAATGTGGTTGGCGAACCAACATTATTATAGCACTGGAGATTTTTTCTGTAAGCTAAAGCATTTCCAACCACTCGCATAGCAAGTGGTTTATTTGTTTCCAGCATTCCATTTTTCGGAACACGAAAAATTTCATCCTGGAAACAGGGTCTTGCCCTAACAAAAAAGCTCCAGAAACGGCTTGTTTTCGCTGTTTCTGAAGCTCTGTTTACTACTCAAACTCAATCGTTCCAGGTGGCTTACTCGTCAGATCATACATTACTCGATTGACACCCTTCACTTCATTAATAATTCTTGTCATTACTCTCTGCAATACTTCAAACGGAATATCCGCGCAGTCAGCAGTCATGAAATCACTGGTGCATACGGCACGAAGTGCAACTGCATAGTCGTAGGTACGTTCATCACCCATAACACCAACCGAACGCATGTTGGTAAGCGCTGCAAAATACTGTCCAAGTCCTTTATCAAGACCTGCTTTTGCAATCTCCTCACGATAGATATAGTCAGCATCCTGAACAATCTTAACCTTCTCAGCCGTTACTTCCCCAACAATACGGATTCCAAGACCCGGACCCGGGAATGGCTGACGGCTTACCAGATACTCTGGGATACCAAGCTCACGACCCGCTTTACGAACCTCGTCCTTGAACAGGAGACGAAGCGGTTCAACAATTTCTTTGAAATCAACATAATCCGGAAGTCCGCCTACGTTGTGGTGACTCTTGATCGTTGCAGATTTTCCGAGACCGGATTCGATCACATCAGGGTAAATTGTTCCCTGTACCAAGAAGTCGACAGCGCCGATCTTCTTTGCTTCTTCCTCAAATACACGGATAAATTCTTCACCGATGATCTTACGTTTTGCTTCCGGTTCAACAACTCCTGCAAGTTTCTGGTAGAAACGATCCTGCGCATTTACACGGATGAAGTTCAGATCATATGGACCATCCGGACCAAATACTGCTTCGACTTCATCACCCTCGTTCTTACGAAGAAGTCCCTGATCGACAAATACACAGGTAAGCTGCTTGCCGACTGCCTTGGATAACAGAACGGCTGCAACCGATGAATCTACACCACCGGATAATGCACAGAGCACTTTTCCATTTCCAATCTTCTCACGCAGACTCTTGATCGTATCTTCAACGAAAGAATCCATCTTCCAGTCACCGGAGCATTTACATACATCCATGACAAATGCACGAAGCATCTTCATTCCTTCTTCTGTATGCATAACCTCTGGATGGAACTGTGTTGCATACAAGTTCTTCTCTGCATTTTCCATTGCCGCAAATGGACAGTTTGGAGTCGTTGCAGTTGATACAAATCCTTCCGGTGCTTCTGCGATATAGTCGGTATGACTCATCCAGCAGATTGTTGATTTATTTACATCTTTAAACAAAATGGAATTCTTATCCACTGTTACCTCAGTTCTGCCATATTCACTGACCGGAGCAGTTGCTACCTTACCGCCGAGCACATGTGCCATCAACTGTGAACCATAACAGATTCCAAGGATTGGAATACCCAGTTCAAAAATTTCCTTGCTGTAACTTGGTGAATCAGCTTTGTATACACTATTCGGTCCACCGGTGAAAATAATGCCTTTCGGGTTCATCTTCTTGATCTCGTCAATGCTCATAGTGTACGGATGTACTTCTGCATAGACATTACATTCTCTGACCCTTCGTGCAATAAGCTGATTGTACTGACCACCAAAGTCCAGTACGATAATCAATTCCTTATTCATGAAAGTTTCTCCTTTATTTTTCTTACCCGTGCGCACTCGCAAATACTTCGTATTTCCTCTCTCGCACGGGTTTTCCTTTTCGCCGTGCGCACTCGCAAATACTTCGTATTTCCTCTCTCGCACGGGTTTTCCTTTTCGCCGTGCGCACTCGCAAATACTTCGTATTTCCTCGTTGTCGGGCTTTCGCCCTATCAAAATAAACTCTAATGCTTTCGTCTGCAAGCAGCCGAATCATCAGAGTTTATTTTGGCACGGCTCAATGCTTACGCATATTATACCATGTAATTATTCTATTTTCTACACCTAATCCTGCTCTATTTTACCTTCCCGCGCAATACTTCCAGACCTTTCTGGTACTGTGTATCCTTCTCGCCTTGGAAATCATCTGCCGTATAATCTTCCGGTAATTTCACTTCGATATCCGGAGCTACACCCTTCTTATGAATGTCATTTCCATTTGGAGTGAAATATTTGGCAGTTGTAAGCTTTATTGCTGAGCCATCAGAAAGCGGAATAACCGACTGTACGATTCCCTTTCCATATGTGTTCTCGCCAATGATCGTCGCAACACCATATTCCTTTAATGCTGCTGTCATGATCTCAGATGCACTTGCGCTCTCCCCATTTACAAGCACTACCATCGGAAGATCAAGCTGCTCATCGTCCGTAGATTCATAAGTTGATAAGACATTTCCATTCTTATCTTCCTGATATACGATTTTTCCGGCAGGGAGCAGATAATCGCACATATCGACAACTGTAGTTAACATTCCACCCGGATCTGAACGAAGGTCGATCATCAGTGCTGTCATGCCCTGAGACTTCAGATCTTCTACAGCATCCCTGAATAAATCATTTGTATTTGCTACAAACTGTGTTACACGGACGTAACCAATCTTCTTATCTGCATCTGCCATAAAGTAGGAAACGGTACTGTTCTCCAGTTTTCTTCTGGTAATGGTTACTGTATGATACTTTCTCTCACTTGGTCTATAGATTTCAAGGGTAACATCCGTACCTTCTTCTCCACGTATCTTTGTAACCAGATAGTCCAGATCGTCGGATTCCTGAATCTCATAATCATCAATCTTACAGATCAGATCGTCAGGTTTGATGTCTACTTCGGAAGCCGGTGAATCCTCTGTAATGCTAACCGCAATCGCATATCCGGTTTCCTCATCCTGTCTTACGACAACACCGATACCTGCATATTCACCGGAGCTGTCTTCCTGCAGTTTTGCATATTCCTCTGGTGTATAATATTTTGCATATGGATCATCCAACGCCTCGATCAAGCCAGCATACAGACCATTCTGCATATCCTCGTCTGAGGTGTCAAAATAATAGGACTTATCGATAATCGTTTCCAGACTCGCAAGCTTCTCCAACGTGTTTTCGTCTACGACCGAACCATCATAATCCAGATTATTATGTCGCTTTCCGGCATCTGAATTCAGATCACCACTCTTTGAATTATCCTTAGTAAAAGAACAACCCATCATTCCGGCGCATCCGGCTATAACCACCACACCGAGAATCCATCTCTTAAAATTATGTCTCATGTTACCTCCAGTGATGCATTTTTCGCATCAGCGTCCTTTCATAAACTTAAAAATATACATTTACCCATATGTCAGATCATAAATTATGTATAATCCTATAGGTATTCTGTAAATTTTCTTTTATAAACGACAACAGACAAATCCAGTTTTCACCCGATCTGTCTGTTGTTTTATCCTATGTGTAATTCTGTAAAATCCCACAATTCTGACCGTGATCACATTTCTGCGGTTTCGGTCTTCATCTTGTTTTACAGGTAATCAAGTGGATTTACATAAGTTCCGTTTATCATTACACCAAAATGGCAATGTGAACCTGTACTATATCCGGTGCTTCCTGCCTTTGCAATTACCTGTCCCTGTTCTACTGTCTGACCCACACCGACTACCAGCTGGGAATTGTGCATATATACAGTAGATATACCATTTCCATGATCGATCATAATGTAATATCCTGCGGATGAACTGTACTGCGAGATAACAACCGTACCGGCCGCTGATGCAACAACATCACTTCCGGTTGGACATGGAATATCGATTCCCTTATGGTTAGAACTTGCACCTGCTGTAGGTGATGTTCTCGGTCCAAAATACGAGCTGATTCTGCTTCCCTGTGTAGCCGGCCACATAAATGATCCACCGCTCGGTGTATAATACTGTGGTGTAGTACTTCCGCTTCCGCCACTGCTCTGCTGCTGTGCAGCCTGCTGTTCTGCAAGTTTTCTCTGAATCTCCGCAATCTGGGCATCTGCTGCATCCATTTCTTTCTGATATTTCTCAACCAAAGATTTCTGTGCATCGATATCCTGTGAATATTCAGCAATCTTCTGATTCTTCTCATTGATTGCTACATCCAGATTTGATTTCTGTGTTTCCAGATCTGCTTTAACAGATTCAACCTCTTTCAAATCTGTCTCGAGAGTTGTCTCATATTCTTGGATCTTCTGTCTTGTATCGATCAGTGCATTTAACTGCTTCTGGTCATAGCTTGAGATCTGCTCTACATATTCTGACTTATTTAACATATCCGTAAAAGATGCGGATGACATCAATGTATCTATGTACTCAACTTCTCCATTTTCATAGAGATACTGAATACGCTTCATCATTGCTGCATACTGATTGTCTTCCTCAACCTGCGCTGCTGCAAGATTCTTCTTTGTCTCATCAATCTCTGTATTTAATTTATCTTCTTCTTCTTCCTTTGCAGTAATCTGCGTCTGAATATCTGAAACCTGCTTATCCAGTGCTTCTACATCACTGATCAACTTATTCTGCTTCTCTTCAAGGCCATCCAACACGCCCTGAGCTTCTTTTTTATTTCCTTCCGCTTCATTCTTGCTGTCCTTTGCATCCTGAATACTCGTTGCCGAAACCCGAGATACAGGCGGCATTGCAGCAAGTGCAACTGCACATACAATAACAAGCGCCGTCTTTTTGAATTTTTTCATTAACGGTATCTGAATTTTCTTCAAAATAAAGACCTCCTCTTATACTTTCAAATGTTTTCTGGTAGTGATCAAACTACCAAATAAACCTACACCTATACCTAAAATAAGCCCAACAGGAATCATTGTTTTAAACAATTCTTCCTTACTTACAAATGCGAATACAGATGTAATTACTGCAAATCGTCCTGCCACATATTCCAGAATCTTCTGATACATAACATATAACAGATAAAGCGGAATAACAGAACCGACTGCTCCGATAATAATACCTTCTATTATGAACGGCGCACGTACAAAGAAGTTCGTTGCACCGATCAATTTCATAATTGCAATTTCTTCCTTACGAACTGTAATGCCAATGGTAATCGTATTGCTGATCAGGAAGATGGATACCAACATCAGGATTACCACAATTCCGATAGAAGCATATCCTACCAATGAGGACAATGTCGAGATACTGTCAGCTGTAACCTCAGAACTTCTGACATTTCGCACTCCGTCTAAACCTTTTGCAAATGCTACAAACTCAGCCTGTTTGGATACATCCTTCAACGTTACCTCATAAGAAGCAGAATTCTTTAACGGGTTATCATCTCCGAATGCTGCCTTTGCAGCCTCAGGATCATCATAATTCTGCTCACAGAACTTATCAAATGCTTCATCTGCACTGATATAATCCATTGTATTTACATAATCAAGGACTCGTATCTGTTCACCGATCAACTGAACCGTTTCGTCCGGAATATCTTCTTCAAAGAAAATCGATATCGTTACATTATTCTCCAAATCCTTCATTCCTGACTGAAAGTTTACAACAACTGCATATACAATACCAAATATGAACAAACATGAAATAATTGTACCGATTGATGCAAGAGAGAACAATATATTTCTTCTGATGTTCGTAAATCCCTGTCTCAGGATATAAAAGAATGTACTAATCTTCATCTATATAACCACCTTGTTTTTCATCGCTGATAACCACACCTTTTTTTAATGTGATTACTCTCTTTCGCATCTCATTTACAATATCCTTATTATGAGTTACGACAACCACTGTTGTTCCACGCTTATTGATATCATCAAGCAGTTCCATGATATCCTGTGAGTTCTTCGGATCCAGGTTACCGGTTGGCTCATCGGCAAGGATGATTTCCGGATTGTTTACCAGTGCTCTTGCCATGGCAACTCTCTGCTGCTCTCCACCAGAAAGCTCCTTCGGATAAGATTTATACTTATCCGCAAGACCTACCAGCGTCAGCATAGCCGGAACTCTACGTCTGATGTATCTCGCAGGAGTCTGTATAACTCTCTGTGCAAATGCAACATTTTCATAGATGGTTCTGTCCTTTAACAGTCTGAAATTCTGAAATACAACTCCGATCTTTCTTCTGACCTTCGGAATATTCTTTCTTTTTATAGTTTTATAATTATATCCTGCTACACGGATAGACCCAGAGGTCGGATCTAATTCCTTTAATAACAGCTTGATCAATGTTGTCTTACCTGATCCGCTGCTACCAACAATAAAGACAAATTCGCCTTTCTCTATATTAATATTAACATTCTTCAGAGCCGTCATACCACCTGGGTAGGTCATAGTAACATTCTCTAACTCTATCATAATGGTTTCCTTTCAAATTTAACGTCTGTACTTTCTCACTCTTTGCTTTTGCAAGTATAGCAGTAAAATGTGAAATATATGTGTAAATCCTGCATACAATATATTACAAAGAGTCCAGATTCTTCCTTTTAATAGTCTAATGACTCCATATACTTCATATACTTAACTACCATTAACGCAATCTTAAATGTGATCGCATCCTCAAATACACGAAGATCCAGACCGGTACTCTTCTGAAGCTTATCCAAACGATAAACCAGAGTATTTCTGTGAATATATAACTGTCTGGAGGTCTCTGATACATTCAGACTGTTCTCAAAAAACTTATCAATAGTAGTAAGGGTCTCTTCGTCGAACTCATCCGGTGATTTGCCATCGAAAATCTCACGAATGAACATCTTGCAGAGTGGGAGCGGAAGCTGATAGATCAGACGTCCGATTCCAAGATTACTATATGCGATAATGTTCTGGTTCTCGTAGAAGATCTTTCCTACATCCAGTGCCATCTTAGCTTCTTTATAAGAACGGGATACTTCCTTAATCTCATTTACGATCGTACCATATGATACATGAACAGAAGACATAACCTCTGTATTCAGCATATCTACAACAACCTTGGCAATCTTATTCATATCATCATAGGATTCTGTCTGCTTTACTTCCTTTACAAGAATGATGTTCTTCTCATCCACAGCGGTAATAAAATCCTTTGTCTTTGTAGAAAAGATATTACGAACTGTTTCAAGGGCATTTGTATCCTTCTCATTCTTTGTCTCAATGATAAATACGATTCTCCTTACATCTGTATCAATGTGAAGCTTCTTTGCTCTGTTGTAAATATCAACAAGCAACAGATTATCTAACAGCAGATTTTTGATGAAGTTATCCTTATCAAAACGCTCCTTATATGCAACTAAGAGATTCTGAATCTGGAACGCTGCGATCTTACCAACCATGTAAGTATCATCTGTCTCCCCCTTTGCAAGCAAGATATGTTCTAACTGGTTATCATCAAACACCTTAAAGAACTGGTAATCACGAATTGCCTGACTCTCTGCCGGGGAATCAACAAACGCAAGTACTGCTTCTTCACAGTCATCTACATCCTTAAATGTAGATGCAAGAATCTTTCCTTCTGTATCAAGAACACACAGATCGGTTCTTGTAATATTCTTTAATCCATCAATCGTATCCTGAAGTATCTGGTTCGATATCATATATTCTACACTCCTTATTCTTATATTCGGATTCCGTATTCTTTCCCCATCCATTCTGCCTGACGGATAAGCCTCCCGGAAAACATACGAATAACAAAATACACTACTGTACCTATTCTAAATCATATTGCGAAAAAAAAAAAGAGAAAATGCAGAAATTTCTGCATTTTCCCTGTTTGTTTATAAATATTTAAGTATGTATGATCTATTAGCTTACTAAGATCTCCTCTGTTTCCTTATCAAAGATATGAATCTTGCTTAAGTCAAATGCAAACTGTACTGTATCGCCAGGTCTAGCTGTTGTACGAGCATTAACTCTTGCTGTGATATCGAACTGATCGATTGTGAAGTATAAGTAAACTTCAGCACCTAACATTTCGTAAATATTGATTCTTGCATCAATAACGCTTTCCGGTGATGACTCGATGAAGAGCTGCTCATCATGGATATCTTCAGGACGAATACCAAGAACAACTTCCTTATCAACTGCATCAAGTGCAATAAGTCTCTCAGCCTTACTATCAGGAACTTTAATTGAGTGTGAACCAAACATTAAGAGAATGTCTGCTCCGGACTTAACTACCTTACAATCAATGAAGTTCATAGGTGGCATACCCATGAAACCGGCTACGAATAAGTTACATGGCTTATCGTATAAGTTCTGTGGTGTATCTACCTGCTGAATAATACCATCCTTCATAACTACGATTCTTGTACCAAGTGTCATAGCCTCTGTCTGGTCATGTGTAACGTAGATGATAGTTGTCTGTAATCTCTGATGTAACTTGGAAATCTCAACACGCATCTGTACACGAAGTTTCGCATCAAGGTTTGAAAGTGGCTCATCCATAAGGAATACCTTAGGTTCACGAACGATTGCTCGACCCATAGCCACACGCTGTCTCTGACCACCTGATAAAGCCTTTGGCTTTCTGTCAAGTAAGTGTTCAATATCAAGGATCTTAGCAGCTTCATGAACAGCCTTGTCAATCTTCTCCTTCGGAGCCTTTCTTAACTTAAGTCCGAATGCCATGTTGTCATATACTGACATATGCGGATACAGAGCGTAGTTCTGGAATACCATTGCGATATCTCTATCCTTAGGCTCTACGTCATTTACAAGCTTGTCGCCGATCCATAACTCACCTGAGCTGATATCCTCAAGACCTGCGATCATTCTAAGAGTTGTTGACTTACCACATCCTGAAGGTCCAACGAAAATGATGAACTCCTTATCTTCAATTTCAAGGTTGAAATCCTTAACAGCATTAAATCCGTTAGGATATACCTTATAGATGTTCTTAAGTGATAAACTTGCCATTCTGCAAATACCTCCGTAAATATTATATAGTATTGTTTTATTTATTCATTCGTTCTGAACATAGTGTCATTTTACAACATTCCCCTTCTTTAAACCATATGATTATTGCCCAAAAAAAAATTTAATGTTTTGTTTGTTTTGTATACGACCGCAAAAAAACTAACATTTTGACGATTTTCGCATCGATTTAAGAAGATTTAAGACGAGAATTTTGTGAAACCTTCACCAAAAACCTCCGTTACCTGCCCTACAATCATAAAAGATTTTTCATCAATTGTCCTTATTTTATCCTTTAATTCTACTAATTGTCTACTTGACAAAACCGAAATTATCATTACACGCCCTTCATTCGTATAACCACCCTTTGTTTTCAATACTGTTACACCTCTTCCAATATCATTTATGATACAGGATTTGATCTCATCGCATCTGGAAGAAATAATGTAAACCAGTTTTCCATGTCTGATTCCCTGTACGATCATATCAGATAATTTTGTTGATATTACGATTGCAATAACAGCATACAGCATATTTTCCAGGCCAAATGCAATTCCGCCTGCTATTACGATCACTATGTCTATACCCCCAAGGAATAACGGCGCACCAATATCGTTTCTCATATGATTCAATATCAATGCCATAAGATCCACGCCGCCGGATGACGCATTCAGACGAAACATAAGACCATAAGCGCAACCAAATATAACTCCGCCAAGAATCATATTCAAAAGTCTGTCATGCGTTGCAAGCGGAAGTGCAGGAATAACTGCCAGAAATGCTGTAGAAATAACCGTTGTATATGCTGTCCTTACCATACTTTTTCTATCGAGCAGAAAATACCCCCATATAAATAACGGAACATTGATAACCAAATTCGTCAACCAGACCGGAATTCCAGTTCCCATATTTTCCGTCAGATTTTCTATTATAATTCCTATTCCGGTCACGCCTCCGGGAACTATCTGTTCACTGTTAAAAATCCAAACAACACCCAGTGACATCAAAAACGCCGCCACCGTTAACAATACATACGTTTCTATCGTTTCTCGATTTTTGTTCATGCAACTGCCTTCCATACAATTTTTATATAGTATGTCCGATTTTTTTCGGCATAGTCACCATTGATTATAAATAGCAGTTATACACAAACATCCTTGCACCTGTAAAATATTCTTTATACATGATGACATTTAAAACAAAAAAAGCAGGCACATCACATTTCTGTAATAACACCTGCTTCTCTGTCTGTATGAACAATCTGTATAGATAGGCAATCCGATCATCCTGCTGTTTAGTTTTTAATATCACTTGTTCCAACGATTACAATAATATCATATCCGTCAATCGGCACATCAAAATCGGATGCTGATAACGTATCTGTGGTTGACATTTCCGGTGATGAAAATTCCGCAGCAAGATCTGCTCCATCATATGAACCGGATACGCATACCTTTGATGTCGCGATCGCCGACTGATTATAAGTACCAACTTCTACCGAAGTATATCCTTTACCCTCTAATGCGGTCTTCCATGCACCGGCAACTCCACTGGTTCCTGTTGCATTAATAACAAGGATTTTAGCATCTGTAGATGCAACCGCACCGGTTTCATCCGCTCCGTCCGATCCACTGTTCTCGTCATCTCCATTATTAAACGTCGGATCATTTTCATCCTCTGCTTCTGTTACTATTTCTTTTCCTGTTGTCGTCTTCTTACTGTCTTTCAGAGAATTATTCTTTACTAATGTCTTTATAAGCAGTGCTCCTATTACAACAATGCCAACTGCAAGAATGATTACAACGGCTCTGAGCATTGTTTCCAGAAATAATCTCAATACTTTTTTACCCATTTTCTGGCCTCCATTTTATTTATAAAATATAATGCTTGTCCCGGAATATCCGTTCCGTTCTTTTTGTTAAACAGACTATCAATCCCGTGCATCACAAATGCACCAAAATCATTACTTTTCTGTACACCTTTATTGCACCTGAAAAATTACCTAATGAGTATACCAAACGTACTTTTAAATTTCAACCTGCATTTCTAATTTCTTATTTTCTCTGCCTGATAAATTCTGTCATTATAATTTCAAACCTTATTCCCCTCTTACTTTCTCCGAATAAAAATAAAGAGTCACTTGCGGGTCTTTCGCACCTACGCAAATTTACAAGGCAATTAACTTCTTCGCGAAGTGCGCACCCTCAGCGGAGCACTTTTTACTTTATAGGGCGATCTTGCCTATAAAGTAAAAAAGATTCCTATATAATATACATACAAGAATCTTTTATATATACTGTTATATAATTATCAAATCTGATAAACAGTCTGCTGCTTATTTCTGTACCCGTTTTTTTCCGCATACCTCACAAACATCTCCACTGTTTACATGCCCACATCCCCAGCATGTCCATTCAACTATTTCCGGCTCGCGCTTCGGCTGTTGGCTCGTTGTCATTGTAAAATTCTTTGATACGATCTCAACATTTCCATCTTTATCCACTGTTGTCTTTAGATCTGCCGGCACGTTTGCTGCTACAACCTCGCCCTTTTTCTTTTTAATAAACTTTATTCCCATAATCTCTACCCCATATCTGCGCAACTTTGCATAGCTTATTTTATAGCAATATGAACAATTTTTCAATAGAGAATTGGGGAAATTGCAAAACGTTTACCGATCTACTGCCAGCCGCCATCAAAGGTCAGTATCTGTCCGGTCAGATAGCTGCCGGCATTTGCTACCGTTATGATAAATTCTGCAGCCTCTGTCTCTGTTCCCATCCTGCCAAACGGAATTTCCTCTTCCAATGCATTTTTTTCTTCCGATGACAGATGCCCGTTCATCGTAGTATCGATAGCTCCAAATGCGATTGCATTCACCGCTATACCGCTCGGTGCAAGCTCTTTCGCAAGAGCCTTTGTGAATGCATTGACCGCACCTTTGGTCGCTGAATACGCTACCTCACAGGAGGCCCCGACATTGCCCCATACAGATGAAATGTTGATAATACGTCCCTTATGTGCATGCACCATGTATGGCACAACCTGACGGCATGTATTAAATACTGACGTTATATTCGTATCTATAATTCTTTTCCAGTCCGTTTCATCCATATCGGTCAGCAGCCCGACATAAGAAATTCCGGCGTTATTGACCAACAGATCAATCTTCTTACCAAAATGTTCGATTACATGCTCTATAAACTGTCTTACAAATGTAAAATCTCCGGCATCACCGATCTCTGCATAACAATCTGTGCCCTGCGCAAGTATCTTCTGTTGAACCTCTTTCAACTTTTTCGGATGGCGAAATGACGTTATGGCTATTTTTTTATATTGTTGTGCAAGGGCTTCCGCCGTTGCTGCACCAATTCCTGTTGATGCCCCGATAACTATTGCTGTTTTCTGTTCCATTCTTTCTGTTCTCGCTGTTCTTTCTATTTAAAATGTGATACCCAACAGATTGATCAATAATCCCCAGCACACACTGGTAACATACAAGGTTCCAACGACCATAATGTTTTCTTTTAATCTGTGGCGGTTCATACGGAACAATACCAGAAGTCCTACGCCTGCACTGACAAGCAATCCTGACATCATTGCTCCAGAACTGAGCATTCCGTCCAGATAAAGCTCTGTAATGATAACAGACGGTGCACAGTTTGGTATCAGTCCAATCAGTGCTGCCATTGCTTCTCCAAGGAACGGTACATCACCAAGAAGTCTTCCAATCGCATCTTCCCCTGCGATACCGATAATAATATTTAACACAAAGGATACCGCCAGAATAAATACCGTAATCTTCAAGGTGTGCTTTAACGCCGACATCCAGATTCCATCCTCACAGTTGCAGTGTTCCTGCTCACACAGATCATGGATATGTTTTTCTTCTATGTCCGTACCATCATAATGGATATGTCCATGATGTGTGTGTGTACTTTTTTCATCGTGGGTATGCATATTTTTTTCATCATGCACATGCACACTTTTTCCATTATGTGTATGAGTATCTTTATAATTATGTGTACATTCTGCATTGACTGTCTGTGTTGCCTGAACGGAATATCCAGAATGCTTCGAATATTTTTCTTTATCTGCACTGTCTGTATTTTTAGAATTATCGTTTTTTGAAGACGCTGTGTGCTTCGTTTTTCTTCCTGCCAGATATCTTCTGCGGATATATTTATTTGCAAGATCGACTGCATAACCTGTAACGATCGCAATACACATTTTTGCAAGCAGGATACGAATAATTGTACCGGCATTTACTGTATGCGAAATAAAGATTGGAAGCATCTCATCAGAGGTTGACATAAATACCGCAAGCACAACTCCTGCTGTGATCACACCACCACTGTAAAGGTTCGCTGCCACACAGGAAAATCCACACTGTGGGACGATTCCAAGTGCTCCACCTGCCAACGGACCAAACGCACCGGCAGACTGCATATATTGCTTCTGCTTTTCTTCTGTTCTCTGCTCCAACCATTCCATCAGCAGATATGTCACTAATAAAAATGGTATTAATTTTACACTATCGATCAGTGCATCTGAAAACGAATCAAATAACAATTCCATACTATCCATCTCATTCCTGAAAATATAATTTGCAACCAAGTTGCATTATCAGATTATAGCATTATTTTGCCCAATGTCAACTCCTATTATCAGAAATATTCAATTTTCAGCATGGAAATTCCTGTTATCTGGTTTTATTTTTCTGTTTCTTTTCTTTCTTACTGCATTCGTCGCAGACACCATATAAAATGGAATCCTTGCAGCAAAGTGTGAACCCATGATCAGACAAAATGTGCTCTGATATCTCTTTCATGAAATCACAGTCCAGATGGATGACCTTTCCACATTCGGAGCATTGCAGATGTAGATGCTTCTGACACCTGGATGGCTGTTCTACATACTGATATCCTGCTTTTTCGCCCTTATCAGCCACATATTTCATCAGTGTCTTCTCTGCGACCAGCTTATCCAGATATCGGTATACAGTTGTTTTATTTACCGAACACTCTTCCTGATCCATATGCCGTATAATATCCGACACATGAACGGCACGATCTTTATTCCGGATCAGATAATCAAGGATCATCTGTCTGCTCTTTGTCTGATATTCATGTTTACGTTCCATCTCAATTCCTGCTTTCTATCTGTTCTTAAGTCTCCACTATGTAAGCTGTTATTCTATGCAGTATCGATCTGCTGTCACATTATCTGCTTTTTGTTACACATTCTATCTATACTTTATCTTCCTACTGCATATTCTAATTACTGCTGCACATTGTCCTGCATCTGCACCGGTACTCCCTGATAATAAGGTGTATTCGGGATATTTCTGAGATCCTGATTTCTCATATACTGAAGATATGCCAACCCCTCATCAGAATATCCAAATCTCGCATTTGGACATGCCTGTGCAAGTACATTCAACAACTCCTGTTTACTCTTTTTCCCTCTTGCCAGTACATTAATAGCAACACGGTTCTTTTGAAAACGATTTTCGATTACATATTCACTTCCGGTTGGAATAAAGTTCGTCGATGTAGTATGCAGATAGATCAGATATACATCCCAGAGCCAGGTCATCTGTGTCGGCTGCTTCTTATTCGCAAGCACCTTATCGGAAATCAATACATATTGGTCTTCATATATTATATGCGAATATAACTGGTCGGCCATCTCCAAAAGCTGCGGGTTATTTTTCAAATAGCCGGTTTTTTCAGGTCTTACAATATTACGAATCCCTATTATGATAAATACAATTCCTAATAATGCAAATAAACCAAACAAAATGATCATACCCATTCCGTCATCTGCATTATCTGACATCACACCTATTGTGATCAATCCGAAAATCAGCATTAACACTGCTCCGCCGACAACCGCTGTGATTCCACCTTTTTTTATTTTTGCCAGTACAATATCTCTCCCCATATCAAGATCCTCCTTTTTTATGTAAAAAGCATACAATATCTATATTATACGAAAAGGTCTCCATAGATTCAATCAAAAACTTTCCATAAAATCATTATAGATTTTATCTGCATATGCCGAAATAAAGCGTTATAGAAATTACTTTTCTGCAATGTCTTTCTTGCAAACGCATATCACGATTCCGGGGTCTTATATTAACATTTACTATATAATAATTATTGTTAGATTTTGACCGGTATTTGATTAGCAAACACCCTGAGCAAGCATAGCTTCTACAACCTTTTCGAAACCGGCAATGTTAGCACCTGCAACATAGTCGCCTTCTACACCGTAACGCTTAGCAGCGTCGCTGATGTTTGCGTAGATTGTCTCCATGATTCCCTTTAACTTGCCGTCAACTTCTTCAAATGTCCATGAAAGTCTCTCTGAGTTCTGGCTCATTTCAAGTGCAGATGTAGCAACACCACCGGCGTTAGCAGCCTTACCACCTACGAATAATACGCCATTCTCCTGTAAGTACTTAGTAGCCTCTAATGTTGTAGGCATATTAGCACCCTCTGTTACAGAGATAACACCATTTGCAACTAATGCCTTAGCATCGTCTAAGTCTAACTCGTTCTGAGTAGCACATGGTAATGCGATATCACCCTTAACATTCCATACACCATGCTCGCCGTTCTTCTTCTCATGGTATTCAGCGCTTGGTCTGGCTGCTGCGTACTCTGTAAGACGTGCTCTCTTAACTTCCTTAACTTCCTTAAGTAAGTCAACATCGATTCCTTCCGGATCATAAATCCAACCTGTTGAATCGGAGCATGTTACACACTTAGCGCCTAACTGATGTGCCTTCTGGATTGCGTAGATTGCAACGTTACCAGCACCAGATACGATACAAGTCTTACCAGCGATATCAATACCATGATCCTTTAATAATGCGTTTGTTAAGTATAATAAACCATATCCTGTAGCTTCTGTACGAGCAAGTGATCCACCATATGTAAGTCCCTTACCTGTAAGAACACCTTCGTAGGATCCACGGATTCTCTTATACTGTCCGAATAAGAAACCGATCTCTCTTCCGCCTGTTCCGATATCACCAGCAGGAACATCGACATCTGCTCCGATGTACTTGCAAAGCTCTGTCATAAAGCTCTGGCAGAATGCCATGATCTCTCTATCTGATTTGCCCTTAGGATCAAAATCAGAACCACCTTTACCACCACCGATTGGAAGTGTTGTCAGTGAATTCTTAAATACCTGCTCAAATCCAAGGAACTTGATAATACCTAAATTAACTGAAGGATGAAGTCTTAATCCTCCCTTGTATGGTCCAATAGAATTGTTAAACTGTACACGGAAACCTCTGTTTACCTGAACCTGTCCATTGTCATCTACCCAAGGTACTCTGAACATGATCTGTCTGTCCGGCTCTGTGATTCTTTCAAGAATCGCATTCTTTCTGTAGAGCTCCTCGTTTGCATCGATACAAGGTCTAAGTGAATCAAGAACCTCTGTTACTGCCTGTAAAAATTCTGGCTGGTCAGCATTTTTCTTCTTTACGATCTCCAGCACTTCATCAACGTATGACATCTTAAAATCCTCCTTAAATTAATTATAAGTAAATCGCATCTCTGCGAAATTCATTTGGAGTAGTATTTTCTCTTTAAGAAAATTTCCACTTAAGATTATAAACAATAGACTTGAATTTATCAAGTAAAAATATGATTTTTATGAATTTTTTTATCTTTTTAATGAAAAAGCAGGATTTTCTTAAGTTGCAATGCGCTAAAGTGCTAGCAAATTAGCGGAATTTACAGGTCTTCCATCTCTGCCTTGATCTCATCCTCCGTTGCTGCCATTGCCTGTAATGTCATAGTCAGAAGCTTCTCAAGCTCCCAGTTAAGCTGTGCAGCACCACGTTCAATCACTTCTCTGGAACAACCTGCGGCAAATCCTTTGCTCTTATATTTCTTCTTCAGTGACTTCAGTTCCATATCCTTTGTACTCTTTGACGGACGCATCAATGCCGCTGCCCAGATCAGGCCTGTCAGTTCATCTGCTGCAAACAGAACCTTCTCCATCTCATGAACCGGCTCTACATCGATGGTTGTACCACATTCCACTGTAATTCCATAACCATGAGAACAGACCGCATGAATAATATCCTCTGACACACCACCATCTCTTAACAGCTCCGGTGCTTTCAGACAATGCTCTGCCGGATACAGTTCAAAATCAATATCATGAAGCAGACCTACGATGCCCCAGTATTCAGCATCTTCACCATAGCCAAGTTCATTTGCATACCATTTCATAACAGCCTCAACTGTAAGCGCATGCTGAATATGGAATGGATCTTTATTATATTTCTTCAGTAATTCAAACGCGTCATCTCTTGCAATATATTCCTTCAATGTCATAACCTCTTCTCAGTATATTTTTAATAATTTTATATTCAATATCTCGTGAGCATAGTTCTATCACTTTATACCGCATCTCAAAATAGACTCCATTTTTTTAATCGGTATACAAATCCAAAAATAAATGGATGGTATTACTATTAAACGTCTTGCGGAATAATAGATAATACCATCCTTTATTTTGTTTCAAAGACTATATATTAATTGAGTCCTTTGAGGTACTCGTCAATGCCCTTTGCTGCTGCCTTTCCGGCTCCCATAGCAAGGATAACTGTAGCTGCACCGGTAACTGCATCACCACCGGCATATACACCTGTCTTTGTGGTCTGTCCGTTTGTCTCATCGGCAACGATACATTTCCACTTATTTGTATCAAGTCCCTTTGTTGTAGATGAGATCAGTGGGTTTGGTGAAGTACCAAGTGACATGATAACCGCATCCACATCCATGACGAACTCAGAACCAGGAATCTCAACCGGTCTTCTTCTGCCTGATGCATCCGGCTCACCAAGTTCCATCTTGACACATTTCATGCCCTTAACCCAACCCTTTTCGTCTTCAAGGATCTCAGTTGGATTTGTAAGGAGATCAAAAATGATTCCCTCTTCTTTTGCATGATGTACTTCTTCTACTCTGGCAGGAAGTTCTTCTTCACTACGTCTATATACAATATGTGTCTCAGCACCAAGTCGAAGTGCCGTTCTTGCAGCATCCATTGCTACATTACCACCGCCGACAACGGCAACCTTCTTACCAACCATGATAGGTGTGTTAGAGCCTTCCTTGTAAGCCTTCATCAGGTTACTTCTTGTCAGGTACTCATTTGCTGAGAATACACCATTTGCATTCTCACCCGGAATACCCATGAACTTAGGAAGTCCTGCACCGGAACCGATAAATACTGCTGAGAAGCCTTCCTCCTCCATTAATTCATCTATCGTTACAGATTTACCGACTACAACGTCAGTCTCAATCTTAACACCTAAGGATTTTACATTTTCGATTTCTTTCTTTACTACGCCATCTTTTGGAAGACGGAATTCAGGGATACCATAAACCAGTACGCCGCCTGTCTCATGAAGTGCTTCAAAGATTGTTACATCGTAACCCATCTTTGCAAGATCTCCTGCACAGGTAAGACCGGATGGACCGGAACCGATAACTGCAACCTTCTTGCCATTCTTCTCTGCTGCCGGTTCCGGCTTAATGCCATGCTCTCTTGCCCAATCAGCAACGAAACGCTCCAGTTTACCGATAGATACAGGATCGCCCTTGATACCTCTGATACATTTACCTTCACACTGTGTCTCCTGTGGACATACACGGCCACATACAGCAGGGAGTGCTGATGATTTGCTGATCACCTGGAATGCCTCTGCAAATTCGCCCTTCTTTACATGAGCGATAAATCCAGGAATATCAATAGAAACAGGACAGCCCTTTACACACTGTGCATTCTTACAGCCAATACATCTTGCTGCTTCTGCCATTGCTTCTTCTTCATTATATCCGTAACATACTTCTTCAAAATTCTTTGCACGAACCGCAGGTTCCTGTTCACGAACCGGTACTCTATTTAAAACGTCCATTATTTGTCACCTCCACACTGTCCGCATCCACCATGATGGGTGTCGCCTTCCTTGGCTGCAAGATATGCTCTGCCTTCCTGTGTCTTATAGATCTGCTGACGCTCCATAGCTTCTTCGAAGTTTACAAGATGTCCGTCAAATTCAGGTCCGTCTACACATGCGAATTTTACTTCGCCGCCAACTGTTACTCGGCATGCACCACACATACCGGTACCGTCTACCATGATCGGATTCAGGCTGACAACTGTAGGGATCTCAAGCTCTTTTGTAAGCTTACAAACGAACTTCATCATGATCATCGGTCCGATTGCTACGCATACATCATATTTGTTGCCTGCGTCTACAAGCTTCTGAATCTCATTTGTAACAACGCCCTTGCTTCCATATGAACCATCGTCTGTTGTAATGTAGAGATTTCCGGCAACTGCCTTCATCTGCTCTTCCAGAATGATAAGCTCTTTGGATCTTCCACCGATGATAACATCAGCGGCTACTCCATGCTCATGTAACCATTTTACCTGTGGATATACAGGTGCGGTTCCTACACCACCGGCTACAAATAAGATCTTCTTATTCTTTAATGTCTCTAAATCTTCTTCTACTAATTCCGACGGACGGCCAAGCGGTCCAACAAAATCTGTAAAGCTGTCTCCAGCCTTTAAATTCTTCATCATCTCTGTTGCTGCACCTACTACCTGGAATACAATAGTGATCGTGCCTGCTTCTCTTGAATAATCGCAGATTGTAAGAGGAATTCTCTCTCCATCTTCTGAGCCTCTTACGATTACAAACTGACCCGGAAGACAATTCTTTGCTACTCTTGGTGCTTCCACGTCCATAAGATAGATTGCATCTGTCAACGCTTCTGTTCTAACAATCTTAAACACGTTTTTATCCTTCCTTTCTCTTTTCCCGACTCTCCACACAAGACTCAGGAATACTACACTGCCGAAATCGCACAATATGGTCCATTATAGCATCTATTAACAAATACTGTAAAGGTGTAATTTTCAGGCATTATCATATTATCATATGATTTTTACGTTACTCCAAACCGGAAAACAGATCGCTTTCTATCCGACTGATATCTTCAATCGGTATGATCGTTGCATCTGCCATGATCACCGCTCTCCTGTACAGATCGATTCGCTTAACGATACCGGAATGCGTAACATATTCTCCTCCGGCTTTTCTCTCATCCTGTACGAAATAGGTAATATCCACTAACTGTTCTGTACCTATATTTGCTGAAATAATGTTTAGTTTCTCATTCAATTCTTCCAATACTTCATCACTGAGCACCCGTTTCTCATCTGTCCGTCTGGCAGTCTCACGAATCGCCGCCGCATGTCCTGTCAATGCTGCAAATGGCGCAAATTGTGCCGCCCGGTCATAGAGTGACATCTGCGGATGTGTCTTTGAAACAGGGTGTTCCAAATGAATGATATCATCATATTTATGGTTGTTCTGATCCTGCATGTTATATATACCTCTTTATGCCTTATGTCCGCCGATCTGTGCATTTCTGTCTTTCGCCGTTGCTCCCTCCTGCAGGTTCATCCCCTTCAGAATTGCATTTTTCCCATATTTTTTCTTAATACTGAGCATAGCTTCCTGCATGTGACGTTCCCGATCCAGATCTGCTTCCTCTTTTTCCCTTTGTTTTTTTACAGCCTCATAATCTGTAAAAAAATCAAGCTGCTCATACGCATCGTCATTCGCGACAGTATGTTCATCCGCCAGTTTATTCGCGGTAATATTGATCCTCCGGATCAAAAGATCCTTGTCAACGATCCGGTCATACAGTTCCATTACCGCATCCATAAGCATCTGCGTCGATGAGGTCTGCCGCTTCAGATTGATCGTTCCATGCGCATGCTTCGGAACCTTTCGTCCATAACGATCCGTTGTAACAGCGCCTTTATATCTCTTCTTTCTCGCCGGATCTGTCAGATTATCAATATCATATCCGATCGTAAGCACGATCTGATCCGTAACAAGTCCCTTGTCCACCAGATCAAGCGCCATAAGATCGGTCATTTCCTTCACAACCAGCCTTGTCTTATCAAAATCATACGGACAATGCAGTACCTGTCCGGTGCAAATACTATTTGTCTCCGGTTTATATGCCTTGATCTGCTCCATCGTGCAAGGCTCATATCCCCATGCATGATCGATCAGCAGCTCTGCATTAATGCCAAATAGCTTATACAGTAAATCTTCATTATATAATTCATTTGTCTTTCCGACCGAGCATCTCGCCACATCGCCCATCGTGTATAGTCCATATTCGGCTAATTTCTTCGCGTAGCCCTGACCGACACGCCAGAAATCTGTGATCGGCTTGTGACTCCAGAGCTTCCTGCGGTATGACATTTCATCCAGCTCCGCGATCCGCACTCCATCCTTATCCGGTTCGATATGCTTCGCCACAATATCCATCGCGATCTTACAAAGATACAGATTGGTTCCGATTCCCGCCGTCGCTGTGATTCCTGTCGTCTTTAACACATCCTGTATCATCGTCATAGCAAGCTCTCTGGCTGTCATATGATAGGTATTCAGATAGCCGGTCACATCCATAAATACCTCATCCACCGAATAAATATGGATATCCTCCGGTGCAATGTATTTCAAATAAATGTCGTAGATCCGTGTACTGTATTCCATATAAAGCGCCATGCGCGGCGGAGCAATAATATAATCCAGCTGAAGAGTCGGATCTGTCCCCAGCTTCGTGCTGTCATCCGATGCTCCGGTAAAATGATGATCCGGTATATTCCGTCTTCTTATATTATTTGCTTCTCGCACCTTCTGAACAACCTCAAATAGTCTCGCCCTGCCCGGTATTCCATATGCCTTAAGGGATGGAGATACCGCAAGGCAGATCGTTTTCTCCGTCCGGCTCGGATCTGCCACTACCAGATTTGTCGTCAGGGGATCTCTGTTCCGCTCTCTACATTCTACGGAAGCATAGAAGGATTTCAGATCAATCGCTATATACGTTTTATTTTCTTCCATTTATCTATGCTCCTTTCGTATATCTTATCACCATCATCCGACGGTTGTTCTGCATTTATTCCACGCTTCAATTATATGTAAAATGGTTGGTTTTCTCAATGGGAAAATACGGATACCTAATAAAGCGCCGCCTGTTTTCGGTGCTATATCAGGGATATTATTGAGGCAAAAAAGTCCAGATACATCATTTCTGCCATATCCGGACTTCTATAAAATATACATGTTATCTGTTCTGCCGTCATCTCTCCAAGTCTGATTGTAACGGATATCAGAGGGAAAACAAGTTTATAATTTTTCACCCATACTTTTAGCAAAATACTATAAAGTGCAAGTTATTACATCCAGACATACCATTCATTACATTTACAAACTTTTTTCCTTTATTTCTGGTAAGCTGACCTTGTCGACAAAACAGGCGCCAGAAATTAAATTAATGAAATACAATCCATAAAGGAGAAAAATATCTACTTATGACTTCAAATAGAAATGTAAATATCATAACAGATGAAAATAACAGAAAAATTGTTATCATTAATGATAAAAAATTTAAAGGACTAACAAAAGATGATTGGAAACAAATTGAAATATATCTTAAAGATTACATTTCCGACTGCTATGAAATTACAGAAACCTCAGAGTTTGTTTATATCGGACCAGACTTTCCATCCGAATATTCCGGATCAAATAGCCGACTCGCCTTAAAAGGCGCCAGGAAAAAAGCAAAAGCATCTGCTTCACAAGGAATTCCTGAACTAATACAAATTGCTCAAAATCCGAGATGGGAAGAAAACAAAGAAAGGAAACATATCAAGGACGCTAAATACGGCTGGTATCGATACGATATCAGATTTGGAATTCCTGTTTATGATGACAAAACCGGCCTTTTAATCAGATACAATATATTTACAGCCATTCTTCTAATAAAACACTCCGAAGATGGGAAAAAATATCTCCATGATATTACAACAATAAAAAAAGAAACGAGCAGCCCGCTTGAGTTATAAAACTGTACGGTGAAAACCCATTTCTTATTTTTAATGTTACTATTATATTTTACTCCTGTCAAGAGAAACCAAGGAAAAAGAATCCTATGGTTGTAGGATTACAATACATGTGTTACAACTGAATATAAAAAAAGCAGAGATGCTTCTTTTGTGTTATATTTTAGTCACCACAACAAAAAAACAAAAAAGGAGTTCTCTGCTATGGCTACTATAACACAAGATATGCGGTATCGTCTATCCTTAATCAAATACGCTGAAAGGTTTGGTGTCACCAAAGCTGCTATCAAATATAAAACCAACCGTCAATACATTTATCGTTGGAAACGACGTTATGATGGTTCTATTGAGTCCCTTCGTGACCGCTCTCGCAGACCCCATCATCATCCAAACCAACATACCCCTGAAGAGATCAAGCTGATCTTTGATATGCGCAGACGCAATCCCAATGCCGGTCTTGTTGTCTTTTGGGTTAAACTCAAGCAGCGTGGTTACTCCCGTTCCATCCCTGGACTATACAGATTTCTCCGTAAGCAGGGAATTATGGCAGTTCATCCGCCAAATCCTAAATATATTCCAAAGCCTTACGAACAGATGGATTATCCGGGACAACGCATACAGGTTGATGTAAAATTTGTTCCTTCTGCATGCCTCAAAAACCCCAAGGTCATCGGCAAACAATTCTTTCAGTATACTGCCATTGACGAGTATTCCAGATGGCGTTTCGTAGAGGCTTTTGAAGAACACAACACGTATTCTTCTGCTATGTTTATAGAGCATCTGGTGAAAGCCTTTCCGTTACCCATTCAATGTATCCAAACTGATAATGGAGCAGAATTTACAAATCGTTTTACCACTCACCGTGATAAACCCACACTATTTCAGGTGCATCTGAAGCAGCATGGGATTCGCCATAAAGTTATACGACCCTTTACACCACGACATAACGGGAAAGTTGAAAGAAGCCACCGAAAGGATAATGAGCGTTTTTATGCAACTCATACTTTTTATTCTTTTGAGGACTTTGCCAAACAGTTGAAAGTGTATAATCGCAGGGATTATAACAACTTTCCTATGCGTCCATTAGGATGGAAATCTCCAAATCAGGTACTAAAGGATTATCTGGCATCTGTGTAACATATGTTTGACAAACCTACAAACCAAGGAAAAAGAATCCTATGGTCTGCTAACCGGCTTACACAATCACGCAACAGATCATAGGACTTTTTGTTTC
This sequence comes from Lachnospiraceae bacterium GAM79, assembly GCA_020735665.1. Taxonomy (NCBI): domain Bacteria; kingdom Bacillati; phylum Bacillota; class Clostridia; order Lachnospirales; family Lachnospiraceae; species Lachnospiraceae bacterium GAM79. Next base: position 134,229 of record CP085928.1, on the reverse strand, counting down.
TAAGCATATTTTTTATATTTCATCTTTTTGCTGTAAGTATATATCTGTAATCACCCACTCCGGTTCTACGATATACTCCAGCTTACCATCATATTTCTTTACAATACGACGCATACTTTCTATTCCATATCCATGATATTCACTATCCTTCTTTGTTGTTTCAAAATCTCCTTTTGAAAGTGCTTTATATCTTGTACTGTCATATGTATTCTTAATCTCAAAATGAATCATGTTCTCATAACTTGCAGCTTTGAACAGAACGCACTTATCACCATTACTATGCAAACAGGCTTCCGCTGCGTTTTCCAAACCATTCGAAAGCAGTCCGCTCAAGTCAACATCCTGAATCATTAATTTTCGTGGCAACTTACCTTCACAATGGAACTTAACATCTGAATAAGCCTCTTTCGCAATAATTCCATTTATGATGGCATCCACCATATAATTTCCGGTATATAGCACATTTTTCTTCTTCAGATCTTCATCTTGTTCTGAAAGCTGTACCAGGTAATCTTTTATTTCCTCCAAGTCTCCTTTAGAAGCCAATTCTTTAAGAACCGCCCTATGATGTCTATTATCATGACGATATTGCCGCATATCATCATCCATCATTTCCATATTGGCATATAACGCCAACCGCAAGCCGTCGTTTTCTTCCTGAACTTCAATATTCTTTGTTTTCAGATCATTTTCTTTTTTCAAATGGTTGGAATATAGGAAAAAGGCAAGGATGCAGGATATTGTTATTATTGCAGAAGCAATTAAAATTATATTCAATAAATTTCTTTTATCTGGTGCTCCATATGCCATAAAAAGTATAAATGTGATAAAAACAATATATAAGCCCAGCATTGCTCCCAACAACAATATGCATTGTCGAATATTAAGTTTCGCTTCAAACCATCTTTTATGATTATTCCTCGTATATATCCATGCTACTAATAATATTATGAATTCTGCAACTATATTTTCAATTAACTTTATATTTACTGGTGCATGCGAATAATACCATACAACATTATCTCTTATAGCTCCACCTAAAAACAGGTAGCAAATCGTATCCAAATAATTCACTGATATCCATGTTAACAAAAATAAAATAATTTTATTTTTGTATTTTCCCTCATACAAACACAACAATATTAAACAAGAAATAAAAACTAAAATAATCAAACTACCACTCTGTAAAATAAATGTTTGCATAAACAAGAAAGCTGTTAGTATAAATGCCTTCACAACCGATGCTTTGTTTTTATAAATTTTACCATGAAAAATCAAAGAATAAATTGTTATGTACTTCATAATATCCAATAAATTATTTAGTAATAATATTTTCATACTTATTTCCACTTCATCCTTCTATCACAAAATTTATAATAACTTTCCTGACATCTAAGTTGATTCATCTTCGGAATTTTTATAATTCGCCCATCATGCAGCTCAATATTCTTATTGCAGTTTTGGATGTATTCCATATTAATAATGTTACTCTTACTTATGCGTAAGAAATTACCCCCAAGCTCTGATTCCCAATCTTTTAATGATTTACGAACAAGACTTCTTTCCAACACACCAATTCCATTTATCTTTTCATCTACCATGTATTCTATATATGAATATACATGTTCCGCTGTAATCATAACAATTCTATCCTTGTGAATATATAAATTACCTTGGTCACTTTTTATATGAAGGACTTCTCTATTACTCATTTCTTCTTCAAAAAGCCTTAACTTTTCAATCAGTTTATTGTTATTTTTCATAAAACTGATTTTATCAACAAATCCTATCACATATCTTCCAAATGCTTCCTGCACAAGCTCGTCATGACTTGTCAGATAAATAATACTGCTTCCATACCTGTATCGTTCTAACTCTTTTCTAAGCCATAAGCCATCCCTGCCCGGCATTTCTATATCTAATATAAAGAGATCAATATCCCCCTCTATCTTATCAAGATTTTTCAATAAACTCTCCGCCGACTGGAATCCATATAATTTGACATCCGGAGATAAACATTCTCTGCATATCGATCCTACATCTTCAATTACTTTTCTTTCATCATCACAAATGACGATATTCATCTTTTGCCCCTTTCCCTTCATACTTAAGTTATATAAAATAATAAATTGTTTTCTTCCTTTTTACAATAATAACTTTGTTATTCGACATTCTTAGACAAAAATAGTCAAAAAAAATAGCTCAGGAGTTCCTGAACTATTTTTCCAGTTGATGCATCCATCAACTGCCGCAGTCTATATTGTTTTTTATACTTAGCTATATCTCTTAGGTGCATCTTTTTATTATAGAACATCCCTTTCCGGCAAATACTTTGCGCCCCCCTTTATTCTATAATAAATAGTCATCTCTATATGTATATGTTGAATACAAATATAGCTTCATATTTTTCCGAACAAACACTTTTATATGTTATATTTTTACTTTCCCCAGCCTAATATCTTCTTTAACCACTCTACAATATCAAGTCCATACAACATGAATTTCCCCTTTCCCTTTAGGCGCCATCAGTTGTTTGTTTCGTACGATGGTTTCAGTTTAAAGGGATAAAGTGGTATTTTCTATTTATTTGTTCTGAACTGTCGTTTTTTGTTCTGTAGCAAAAAAATCATGTATAAACAATGACTATATTTTGTTATTTTATCTTCTTTAGCAAAATTGTGTCTCGGATCATTCCTTACTGCTGCCTTGTACTGTGTATCTCCCGTATTTATCGGAAGTTCTGTTGCTTCTGCGTAAAGGTTCGATATTCCTGTTTTTATCTCACTTGAGAATTTTGTCAGTTTGGTTCGCTATATCTACTACTCTCATAGCACGGCTGTTCTACTTGATTATGTTAAGAAAGTAAACGATAAAGAATCATCATTATAAAAAGGAAAATAACATTTGCAACTGTAAATTCCAGAAAATATCTGCCACGGAACGAGCGGTCTTCTCTCGCAACATATTTGAAACTGATCAGACTTGCCATTGATGCTATCAAAGTACCAAGTCCTCCGAGATTTGTTCCGATCACCAGCTCCCGGATATGGTCTGTAAATCCGGATAACAGAATCGCAGCCGGAACATTACTCATTACCTGACTTGCAATTACCGAAGTGACCACCTCCCGTCCGGTCAATATATCCGAAAGCAGTTGACTGAATGCCGGGATACGTCCAAGATTACCGATGAATATAAATAACGCGATAAAAATACATAACAGAGAATAATCAACCTGTGTCAGGATTTTCCGGTCACGCAGAAGCAAATATAAAAATACTAACGCGAAAGGCACACCATACGGAAGAATATGTGAAACCGCAAGCAGACTTATGACAAACAGAATAATATATGCTGTAAATTTTTCAATCCATTCCGCATCCTTTTTCCCCCATTTTAAACCGGAAGCCCCCAACGGATCTTTCTGTCTTTTCGTTGAAGCTTTATCTTCAGCAGAGTCTAAGCCTTTATTCTGCTTTATTTCTGTCTTCTCTTCATGACTTAACTTTCTTTTTCGAACCATGGATGCCAGACCGATCCATGCAATTAACAAAGCAAATGCACAGACTGTATACGGTAGCATGATCTTTAAAAACTCCGCAATACCTATACCTGCTTTTCCATACAGATACAGATTCTGAGGATTACCAAGAGGTGTCAACATACTGCCAAGGTTCGCCGCGATCGTCTGCATGACAATTACTTTTAGCATCCATTTGCCACCGACATCCGGGTTCCGTTTCTTCATTAATATAATTGTAAACGGCACAAATGTAATAAGTGATACATCATTTGTTATAAACATCGACATAAAGAAACACAGGCATATAAGGATCACCGTTACTCCCCCGATCCCATGCACCTTTGCTAACAGCCGTTCCGCTAATTTATCAAACACACCAATATTCCTCAAACCGGCAACGATACTCATAAGGCAGAACAGGATTGCCAGTGTTCGGAAATCAATATATGAAATATATTCTCTGTCAGGGGCTACAAAAAATACTGACATCACTGCCAGTACGACCGCGATCGATAAAACGGTTTCCTTCTTTATAAAATATAAAATCTTTTTCATTCTTCTAATCCTCTTAACACATATTTACTGCCTGCACTATTGTACTGCATTCCCTTTCGTCCCACAACCTGTAATTCTGCAATTTATGATCAAGTCTTCCTTATATTTTAGATGCTTTTTTACCGGAAATATTTTATACTCTACATATAAATATTTACAAAAGCGTTCCTGTATTGGTAGTATCAACAGGTTGAAGCTCATAATCTACACAAGCTGTACAAATATTAATAAAGGGAGGGCATGCATATGAATCTCAAAGACAAAACACTCTGGCAGAGAAATGCTGCTGCGATCGGCGGCATGGTTTTATTTGCCGCCGGAATCAACTTCTTTATCGTCCCCGCCAGTCTGTATAACGGCGGTGTCCTTGGTATCAGCCAGATCATACGAACCTTACTGATCCAAGTATTTCCATCGCTTGCATCAGGAACCGATATCGCAGGTATTATCAACTTTATCTTAAATATACCTTTATTTATCATGGCATATATCTCAATCGGCAAAAGTTTCTTCAGCCGGACACTGGTCTGCCTGATCAGTCAGACGATATTCTTAAGTATATTTCCAATTCCGGCTACACCTCTGGTCAATGACAGCCTGACTGCCAGCATTATGGGTGGACTTCTCGCCGGTACAGGCATCGGTATCTCCTTACGCTCCGGCGGCTCCAGTGGCGGTATGGATATCGTCGGTATGTTCTTTACCAAGAAATACAAAAATTTCAGCGTGGGAAAGGTATCTTTGACAGTCAATGCTGTTGTCTACGGCATCTGTGCAATCCTTTTTGGTATCCCGACAGCCGTATACAGCATTATCTATTCCGCTGTCAGTACTCTGATGACTGACAAAGCACATACGCAGAACATCAATACCGAAGTTGTGATCTATACAAAAGAAGAACCGGAAGCCATCCTTGATTACATCGTAAACGAATTTCACCGGGATGCAACCTGGTGGGAGGCGCGTGGTGGTTATACCGAAGAAACAACTTATATGATCGTTACGATCCTTTCCAAATATGAATGTGTTCATCTCCGCCGCGGACTGAAAAACATCGATGAACACGCCTTTGTTGTCGTAAAAGAAGGTATGCATATTGGCGGAAAATACGAAAAGCATTTATAAAACCTGCATAAAACCTGTAATTTTCAGCATTTTTTTGCATATATAAATTGCATTTTTCAAAACACAATGGTATATTTATTCAGAAAAGAATGAAAGGAAGTAATGAAAATGAAACTTAAAAAATTTTTAGCAATTACTATGTCTGCAGCCCTGGCTATGACTGCATTAACAGCATGCGGAAGCAAAACTGACGACAGCAAATCTTCTGATAAGAAGACTGCTAAGGTTATCGAGATTGACCTCACAGATGAGGAATACGCTTTCGGTGTTGACAAAACACAGCCTGACTTATTAAAAGAGGTTAATACATTTATCGCAGATATGAATTCAGATGGCACATTTGAAGAGATCTGCAACCACTACTTCGGTGATGGCGAGCCTGTTGCTGTTGAATCAGCTACATTAGACTCAAGCAAGGATCAGTTAGTTGTAGCAACAAACGCTGCATTCGAACCATTTGAGTATACAAAGGGTGAGAACTACTACGGAATCGATATGGAGATCGCTAAGGCACTTGCTGACAAACTCGGTAAGGAGCTGGTTATCCAGAACATGGATTTCGATGCTGTATGTCTCTCCGTTGGTCAGCAGAAATGTGATATCGCTATGGCCGGTCTTACAATCAAGCCGGATCGTGAAGAATATGTAGCTTTCTCAGATTCTTACTACAAGGCTTCCCAGAAGTTGATCGTTCCATCAGACAACACAGAATTTGACGAATGTAAGACTGCCGATGATGTAAATGCAATCCTTAACGCTAAGGATTCAAGCAGCAAGATTGGTTTCCAGACAGGTACAACCGGACAGTTCTACTGCGAAGGTGATGATGACTGGGGATTCGCTGGTCTTAAGATGACATCTACCGGTTATAAGAACGGTTCACTTGCAGTTCAGGATTTATTAAACGGAAATTTAAATTATGTTATCATCGATTCAGCTCCTGCTGCTGCCATTACAAAATCATTAAATGCTATGCAGTAAAAATATGCTATAAGAATCACGCGTTTCTCGCGTGAAGAAAATAAATGATATTGAAAGGATATTTCATGGGAGACATTTCAAGTAAAATACAAAAGTTCATAGAAATATTCATTGATAACAGAGGATATGTAAAGGTTGTTGAAGGTCTGAAGAATACCGTTATCATCGCCATAATCGGTCTGATCATCGGTATTTTGATCGGAACCATCATTGCAACTGTCCGCGTCATTCCAAAATATAAACGGCTGCCACGAGTTTTAGATGCAATCTGCAGCGTCTATGTCGGATTCTTCCGTGGAACTCCTATGGTCGTGCAGTTACTGCTGTTTTACTATGTTCTGCTCCCTATCGTAGGAGGTCATATGAGCGGTGTACAGGTATCAATGCTTGTATTTGGTCTAAACAGTGGTGCTTATATTTCCGAAATCATGCGAAGCGGTATCCTTTCTGTGGATCCCGGACAGATGGAAGGCGGACGTGCCATGGGCCTTAGCTTTGCGACGACCATGCGTAAGATTGTGATTCCTCAGGCAGTTAAAAACATCCTTCCTACTCTGGGAAATGAATTTATATCTTTGATCAAGGAAACATCTGTTGTAAGCTTTGTTGGTGCTACTGACTTATATGTAGCATTTAACTATATTGGTAGTAACAGCTACGAATTCATGATCCCATATCTGGTTATGGCACTGATCTACATTGTGATGGTGCTTCTGATCAGCCTTGGTATCAAACTTATGGAAAGGAGCCTGAGAAAGAGTGATAGACGTCATTAATCTTGAAAAACACTTTGGTGACAATGAAGTTTTACGAGGCATCAATGTCACAATCGATAAAGGCGATATAATGGTTGTAATCGGTCCTTCAGGTTCTGGTAAAAGTACATTTCTTCGCTGTTTAAATTGTATGGAAGACCCAACAGGCGGTCAGATCATCTTCAATGGTGTCGATATTGCAGACCCAAAGGTTGATATCAACATCCACCGTCGTCATATGGGAATGGTATTCCAACATTTTAATCTGTATAACAACAAAACCGTTATTCAGAATATCATGCTTGCTCCTGTACTGGTGCGTTGTCAGGATCTGAAAAAAGCGAAGCGTCATAATCGTATGCTTCCGCTTACGAACCTGTTCCGCAAAGAGAAGCAGGAGAAAATAGAGATTACAACAAGTAAATCTCAGATCGTTGCCGAGGCAAGAGCAAAGGCAGAAGAACTTCTGAAACGGATCGGTCTGGAAGATAAAGCAGATGTATATCCTTCTACCTTATCCGGTGGTCAGAAACAGCGAGTTGCCATCATCCGTGCTCTTGCTATGAATCCGGATGTGATCCTATTCGATGAACCGACTTCTGCTCTTGATCCTGAAATGGTTGGAGAAGTTCTCGACCTGATGAAGGATCTTGCAAAAGAGGGAATGACCATGATCGTGGTTACTCATGAAATGGGATTTGCAAAGGAGGTTGCCAATAAAGTCCTCTTCATCGATGAGGGACAGATTCTTGAAACCGGCACGCCGGAAGAATTCTTTGGCAATCCGAAGAATCCTCGACTGAAGGATTTCCTTTCGAAAGTATTATAGACCGGCTTGGCATTATAAATAAAAGATGATAGATACTCTTTGTTACGCAAAACGCTCTCGCTCTATTTTCACGTAACGGTACTAAGCTCCCGCTTATGCGGATCGCTAAGAACCGACGTTCAAATAGGTTTGCTTCACAAAAATATCTATCATCTTTTATTTATATCCACTTTAATGGCTTTAACTTCATATATTAATATGTACAAACCTACACCAGCGCGAATAACTGAGAACTTAGCGAGGCTTCCGCCGAGGTTAGTTCGAAGTTACACAGCGTGGGCAGGCTTACTTCATAATAGTAATACCCTCTTCCATTTTTGTTTCCACTTCTCAATAGTAAATACATTTCATTATCGCTAAAGACCGACGTGAATAACTGAATGTTAACAAAAAATAATACAGGGAGCGTATATACATTGTGAAGCAAACCTTTCTACACGTCGGTACTTAACGATTCACCGTCAGGTGAAGAGTTTAGAACCGCTACGTGTAGAATAGAACGCGAGTGTTTTGCGGAACAATGTTATATATGACCCCTGTATTATTTTTTGTTAACACTATTTCTTTAATGCTTCCTCCAGGGTATGCCAGCCAAGGACTGCGCATTTTACACGGGCAGGCATATGGGAGATATCTTTTAAGGCGGAGGCCTCTTCCAGTTCATCGATCTCTTCATCGGTCGCTTCGCCCTGTATCATCTTTAAGAAAAGTTTTCCAAGCTTCAACGCTTCTTCCTCGGTCTTTCCGACGATCATGCCAAGCATGATATCAGCGGACGCCTGTGAGATCGCACAACCGTCTCCGACAAATGCTCCGTCTTCGATGATTCCGTTTTCTACTTTTAATTTCAACCAGATATCATCCCCACAGTTCGGGTTTACACCTTCCAGTACGATGTTCGCATCCGGAAGATCATGTTTGAATTCCGGACGGATATTGTGTTCCGTCAGAATCTCATTATAAAAACTTCTATTCTCCATATCCCATTCTCCTTCTGACATTTGCAACACTCTCTACAAATGCATCGACTTCTTCTATCGTATTGTAGAACATAAAGCTGGCTCTTGTTGTATTATACACCTTCAGATAAGTAAGTAATGGCTGTGCGCAATGGTGCCCTGCACGGACATCGATACCATCTGCTGCCATGATCTCACTGACATCATGTGGATGTACATTGTCGATCGTAAATGCCACAATACCGGTATGGTTTGCAGGATCTTCTGAGCCGATCACATGAACATGCGGAATCTTTGCAAGTCCTTCCATCGCATGTCGGGTCAGTTCCAGTTCTCTCTGCTCGATTGTCTCAAATCCAATCTTATTAATATATGAAATTGCGGCTTCAAGTCCGGCTGCACCGGCTGCATTTACAGTTCCTGCCTCAAACTTATGCGGAAGCTCAGCCCATACCGCTCCTTCTGTCGTTACGGACTGGATCATCTCGCCACCTGTCATAAATGGCGGCATCTCTTCCAGTAATGCTTCTTTTCCATATAACACGCCGATACCCATCGGTCCCATCAGCTTATGACCGGAAAATGCAAGGAAATCTGCATCCAGATCTTTGACGTCGATCGGCATATGCGGTGCACTCTGTGCTGCATCTACTACAATGACCGCGCCGACTGCATGTGCAAGCTTTGAAATCTTCTTGATCGGATTCACACAACCGAGAACATTGGATACCTGTCCGATCGCTACAAGCTTTGTCTTCTCATTGATTCCTGCTGCAAGTGTCTCATCTGTCAAAATACCGTCCTTCTCACAGTTCAGATACCGGACCGTTGCACCTGTCATTCTCGCTGCCATCTGCCATGGGAGAATGTTGCTGTGATGTTCCATGATGCTGACTGCGATCTCATCTCCTTCTTTCAGATGACTGCATGCATAGCTGTATGCAACAAGGTTCAGACTCTCTGTTGTATTTCTTGTAAAGATGATTTCTTTTTCCGAATCTGCATGAATAAAATCACGCACAACTTTTCTGGCATCTTCATATGCTTCTGTTGCTGCAAGGCTCAGCGGATAGAAGCCACGAAGCGGATTTGCATTGCTTTCTTCATAAAAACGCTTCTCTGCTTCAATTACAACTGCCGGCTTCTGTGCTGTAGCTGCATTGTCTATATAAATGGTTTTATTTGTCTGTAATAACGGAAAATCCTCTTTATAATTCTTCTCTATCATCTGCCATTACCTCCGCAAGCTGTGCTTCTACCAGCTTCTGTGTCTGCTCATCTCCTATGTGGCGATATAACATCTCGAATTTGCCGTGGGTCATGATATCCTCCGCAGCCTCCTTGTCGATGCCTCTTGATTCAAAATAAAATAATGTCTCCTCATCCAGTTCACCTATCGTTGCACCGTGAGAACCTTCTACATCCTCCTCTGCACAGAGAATGATCGGGATTGTCTTATTGATCACATCATCACCAAGCAGGAGTACATTTTCTGTCTCTGCACCTGTGGATTCGGATGCACCGTTCTTGAAATCGATCGTTCCACGAAATACTTTCTCTGCTGCATCCTTTAAGGTTCCATCTACCTGGATCTCACAATTCGTCTTCTTACCGAAGTGATTTATGATCAGGTTCACATCAATCTTCTGTGTCTTCTGTCCAAGGTAGCCGATCTCGACCTGTGTATCTGCTCCTGTACCCTTAAGATCTGTACGGATTCCGTTATAGAGATCACCTTTTCCGATAAAGATCTGAAGGATATCGAACTTTGCATTTTCATCGCAGACACAACCGATATCATTTAACAGAGTCTGTTCTTCATCCTGCATAAATACCTGTACCAGACGAACACGGCTGTCTTTCTTTGCCTGTATCATCGTACGGTATGCCAGTGAACCTGCCTGCGCACTTTTCTTTGTAAATGTCTCAATTATGGTTGTATCCGTACCTTCTTCTGCCGTCAGATAACATGCACCTGCCGCCGACGCTGCTGTCGTTCCATCAACAGCCAGACGGATCGTTGCCTTTGCGTCTTTGTCCGAAGCAGTCAGAACTGTTTTTTCTGTCTGCGCATCTGCAAAGATCGGATCAGCCTCTCTTCCTGCTCCACTCTCAACTGTGGCAAATTCTGCCGCATCCCCGGATATCAGGCTGTTTGTCTCTTTATCCTCAAATGCTTCCTCTACCGTCACCTTACATGGTGCTATATCAGGATTCCATGAAACCTTTGTATCATTCATATGAAGCCAGTACCATGTTTTGGATGGAAGTTTATTAATATTGATCGTCTTCTTGTCCATTGCTCATTTCCTCCTAACCTATACTGCCCTTCATTTCCAGACGGATCAGATTGTTCATTTCCAAAGCATATTCTAGCGGAAGCTCCTTTGATACGTTGTCCGCAAATCCACTGACGATACAAGCTCTGGCATCTTCCTCGCTCATACCACGGGACATCAGATAGAATACCGCATCATCACTGATACTGCCGATCTGTGCCTCATGTCCTACATTTGCCTTTCTGGTACGAATATCCATCGCCGGGATCGTATCAGATCTTGAGATAGAATCCAGCATCAGCGACTGACAGGATACTGCTGCCTTGGAATTCTCTGCTTCCTTTGCTACTACAACGGAAGAACGGAAAGTACTGATACCTCCATCCTTTGAAATAGATCTTGTATTAATGTAGGAACTGGTATCCGGTGCACTGTGAACGACCTTTGCTCCGGTATCCAGATTCTGTCCTTTTCCGGCAAATGTGATACCGGTAAATTCCATCTTCGCGCCCTTTCCCTTAAGGATACTCATCGGATATAGATAGGATACGTGGGATCCGAAGGAACCGGAAACCCATTCGATCGTTCCACCTTCTTCTACAACTGCACGTTTTGTATTCAGGTTATACATATTCTTTGACCAGTTCTCGATCGTAGAATAACGAAGCTTTGCATTCTTACCGACAAATAATTCCACGCACCCGGCATGGAGATTTGCCACGTTATATTTTGGTGCAGAACAACCTTCGATGAAATGAAGATCCGCGCCCTCATCCACTATGATAAGGGTATGTTCAAACTGTCCGGCTCCCGGTGCATTCAGACGGAAATAGGACTGCAATGGGATCTCTACGGATACACCCTTTGGTACATATACAAAGGAGCCGCCTGACCATACCGCACCATGAAGAGCTGCGAACTTGTGGTCATTGGGACGAACCAGCTTCATAAAATGCTTTCTTACCATATCTGCATATTCGCCATTTAATGCACTCTCCATATCGGTATATACAACACCCTTTTCAGCTACCTCCTGACGGACATTGTGGTATACCAGCTCGGAATCATACTGTGCTCCGACACCTGCAAGAGATTTTCTCTCTGCCTGTGGGATGCCCAGTCGTTCAAATGTATTCTTGATATCTTCCGGCACATCAGACCATTTTGCTTTCATATTTGTATTTGGTCTGACATAGGTTACGATGTTGTCCATATTCAGACCTTCAATCGATGGTCCCCAGTCCGGTACTTCCATATTATTATAGATCTGCAGGGATTCCAGACGGAAGGTCTGCATCCATGCCGGATCATGTTTCTCTTTCGAAAGCTGCTCAACAATCTCTGGCGTCAGTCCTGCCTTGATCTTATAAGCATCTTTTTCATCATCTTTGAAGTCATATATATTTCTGTCTATGTCTTCTACATATGTTTTTTCTTTCATATCTATCGGATGCTCCTTTCAAAGACTACTGATTCTGCTCTGTCTTCTCATATTTTGCAAATCCATTCCGGTTGATCTCCTCTACCAGAGATGCATCACCGGTCTGTATGATCTTACCTTCTACCATAACGTGTGTATGATCAACAGATAAGGACTCCAGAATCTTCGTACTATGGGTAATGATCAGAAGACTGCCCTTGCAATTCTTCTGGTATTCTTCGATACCGGCAGATACTGTTCTTACAGCATCAACGTCCAGACCGGAATCTGTCTCATCAAGGATTGCAAGTGAAGGCTTCAGCATCAGGAGCTGTAAGATCTCTGCCTTCTTTTTCTCACCACCGGAAAATCCGACATTCAGATCACGCTCTGCATAGGATGGATCCATCTGAAGGATCTCCATTGTACGCTCCAGCTCTTTCTTGAAATCATATAAACGCTGTCTTTTTCCTGTCTTCTGCTCCAATGCATTTCTGATAAATGAACTTAAAGTCACACCCGGAACCTCTAATGGATTCTGGAAGGACAGGAAGATTCCTGCTTTCGCCCGCTCATTGACAGGAGCCTCTGTAATATTTTTACCCTGAAACCAGATTTCTCCGCTCTTTATAGTGTATCTTGGATTTCCCATGAGTGCATAGCCAAGTGTTGATTTACCTGTTCCGTTTGGTCCCATGAGAACGTGTGTCTCACCTTTTCCGATTGACAGATCTACACCATGAAGGATCTGCTTCTCCTCTACATCTACATACAAATTCTTTACATTTAATAACTGTTTCTCTGACATATTCGTGCCTCCTGTATATTCATCTATTCTTTCACTGTTTGTCCGGCTTTTCCTGCCACATCGGCAAGTGTCATATTATCAAAATAATTATTGATCAGATCGGCAAGTCCTTGCCAGATCGGTAATGTATAACATAATTCCGACCGGTCACACGGTACTGAATCATCCTTCAGGCAGGATACCGGTGCAAGGGTCCCTTCGGTCAGCTTGAGGATCTCTCCCACACTGTATTCCTCCGGTTCTCTGGTCAGACGATAGCCACCTCCATGTCCGCTTGCCGCTTCGATCAGATGTGCTTTTGACAGCATCCGGGTGATACTTTCCAGATATTTCTGTGACAGCTCTTCGTGTTGTGATATTTCTTTTAATGGTATAAAACTGCCATCATGATTTACCGCCAGATAAACCATAACGCGTAATGCATACCGTCCTTTTGACGAGATGACCATAGTATTTCTCCCTCTTTCCAAATTATGCTACAAAGATAATATCCCTATTCACCTACCATGTCAATAGGTGAATAATATTTTTGTTGCTTTTTCGACTGTAAACCTTTAAACTGGAACAGTATGGCACGTATAGATAATTGCGTAAGCATTAGTTACTAATATGCATAAATCTGAATTATGCAATCATCTATATAATAAAGAAATAGATAGGGTTAGTTTATGAGTAATAAAAATACGAAAAGTTTTGGAAGCAGATGGGGGTTCATTCTGGCTTCTGTTGGTTCTGCCGTTGGTATGGCAAATGTCTGGGGATTTCCAAATAAATTAGGAAGTAATGGTGGCGGCGCATTTCTGCTGATCTACCTGCTTTTTATCTTTATATTCAGCTATGTGGCACTTCCGACCGAATTTGCAATCGGACGAAGAGCCGGAACAGGAACACTTGGTGCTTATAAATATGCATGGGAAACAAGAGGTAAAAAAGCCGGTACTGCAGGTGGACTGCTTGGCTGGCTTCCACTTGCAGGCTCCTTATGTATCGCGATCGGTTATGCGATCATCGTTTCGTATATTTTAAAAGCCTTCCTTGATTCTCTGATTGGAACTTTAATGCATGAAGATACAGCAGCCTGGTTTAATTCATTTTCATCCAAACCGTTCTCCGTGATCCCGCTTCACATTATCGTGGTAGCCGGAACGCTTCTGACTCTGTTCTTCGGTGCACATAGTATAGAAAAGACAAATAAGATCATGATGCCGTTATTCTTCATCATTTTTCTGATCCTTGCAGTCCGTGTTGCTATGCTTCCGGGCGCAGCAGAAGGATATAAATTCATGTTCACACCGGACTGGTCAAAGCTTGCTGATCCTATGATCTGGATCTGGGCAATGGGACAGGCATTCTTCTCCCTGTCAGTTACGGGAAGCGGCATGATCGTCTATGGCGCTTATCTGTCAAAGGATGAAGATGTTGTCGGAGTTGCCAGACATACTGCGATCTTTGATACGATTGCTGCCGTTGTCGCAGCACTGGTCATTATCCCGGCATGTTTCTCTTATGGCGTTGATGTCGGAGCAGGTCCAAGCCTTCTCTTTGTTACCCTGCCAACCATCTTACAGAATATTCCGCTCGGACGGTTATTTGCAATTATCCTGTATATAGCAATGATCTTCGCCGGTGTAAGTTCCCTTCAGAATATGTTTGAGGCGGTTGCTGAATCACTCTTACACCAGTTTCCGAAGCTCAGCCGTACCGCAGTCCTGATCATCATCGGTGTGTTATGCCTTGGCTGTGGCATCGGTATGGAGACGATCTCCAAATGGGGACCTTGGATGGATATTGTTTCGATCTACATTATCCCGATCGGCGCAACCATCGGTGCTGTCTCATGGTTCTATATCATGAAAAAGGATGACCTGCTCGAAGCTGTCAACTGCGGCAGCAAAAAGAATCGTGGCACACTCTGGTATTCCATCGGACGTTACCTCTATGTACCACTTGCCATTGTATTATGTGCAGTTGCGTTGTTTAAACATATATCGTTTTAAAACAAAATCCGCAATATATCAAAACATTGCGGATTTTATTTTATACCTTTATTTCTAAATATGTGATATAAAAACGGCGGGGAGTTCCCCCGCCTGTTCTTTTGGTTGGACCTGGGTTTTTCGACCAGCCCATAACTGTGACCTGTCACATTCTTTATTATAGCTCTACCACACTTCTTCTGCAATCTCTTTTACAAGACGAAGCTTATCCCACTGTTCTTTCTCGGTCAGCTTATTACCGATCTCACAGGATGCAAATCCACACTGTGGGCTGAGATACAATCTGTCAAGTGGAATATAATTTGCAGCCTCCTTTATACGGGCAATTACTTCTTCCTTATTTTCAAGCTTTGGTGATTTCGTTGTAATAAGACCAAGCACAACCTTCTTATCACCGGAAACCTTTGCAAGCGGAGCAAATCCGCCGGAACGTTCATCATCGAATTCCAGATAATACGCATTTACATTTTCCTCTCCAAACAGGATATCTGCCACAGGATCATAAGCACCACTGTTTGCATAAGTAGAATGGAAATTACCACGACATACATGTGTATTGATCGTCAGATCCTTTGGTGCATTTGCGATTACCTGATTATTGATATCCTTATGGATCTTCTGAATTTCCTTTAATCCCTCCGCAGTTGTACCATATGCAAGATGTCCGCTTCTGTCTGCCATCATGCCCCAGGTACAGTCATCAAGCTGGATATTTCTGCATCCTGCATTGTACAGATCCTGGATCACTTTTCCATATGCATCTACAATATCCTTTACCAGATCTGCATCGGATGTGTAGTATTTCTCTGTCTCCACACGGTTGAATGGCATCGTAAACTGCGCAAGAAACTGAGCCGGAGATGGCATTGTCTGTTTTGCTACTGTATTCTCATCTTCAAACTGTTTTACGAACTTAAAATGCTCTACAAATGGATGCTCTTTGGATATACCGACTTTTCCGACCAGATAAGTATCATCAACCATAGCTGCTTCACCATGGAATGGAAGGCCTGTCTTTGTAGGTGTATGTCCGATTCCATCAAATCCCCACATAAAATCAAGATGCCAGGTTGCACGACGGAATTCACCATCTGTAATAACATGATAGCCTGATTCTTTTATCTTTGTTATAAGCTCTGTGATCGCTTCATCTTCTACTTTCTTTAATTCATCGTATGAGATATTTTCCTTATCAAACTGTCTTCTCGCCTTCTTTAATTTTGCAGGGCGAAGAAAGCTTCCTACATAATCATAACGAAATGGTGTCTGTAACTGACTCATTGCTTTATCCTCCATATAATTCAAATCATTTCCATAATAACCACTCTGCTTATTTTCCAGCCGTGATTTCCCGCTTATTATATGGCAATGAACAAGATCTGTATAATACAAAAAGGATTCTGTTTTCCATAGTTTTAAACTATATCAAAACAAAATCCTTTTTGGTTTTATTTCAGCTTCTTTATATGTTCATCTATCTTATCTGTAACATCCGTCAGCATTTCCCCATCTCTGCCAAGTTCATTAAAGCGTCCCCGATGTTCCAGTTTTCGTCTGGGCGGTTCCGGACCCAGATATTTTTTCAGAACCTCCAAATATGTATTTCCCAGCCGGCTGATCATTCCTTTCTTATGTGTGATATATCCGATCCGCATATCACTCTCATCTGCAAGAGGAACTGCTATGATGTCTCTGCCATTCAGTTTCTTATCGATCACACCGCTGCACACGGTATAGCCATTTAACCCGATCAGCAGGTTAAATAACGTAGCTCTGTCCCGGACACGGATATTCCGTTTCCGCTCAAAAGATGAGAAAATCTCTTCTGAAAAATAAAAGGAATTATGCTCTCCCTGTTCAAATGAGAGATATGGATAGTCCTCAAGTTCTTCATTTGTTATGACCGTCTTGTCGGCAAGTGGATGTTTTCTGCTGATAAATACATGCGGTCTGGCTACAAACAGCAAATGAAATTCCAGATCATGCGAACGCAGGAGCTTACGCAATACTGCTTCATTAAAATCATTCAGGAATAAGATTCCGATCTCACTTCTCATCCTTGCTACATCTTCGATGATCTCATAAGTCTGTGTCTCCCGTATACTGAAATCATATTCATCCTGTCCATACTGCTTGACCAGATCTACAAACGCATTAACGGCAAATGAATAATGCTGGGTTGATACACAGAACTGTTTCTTGCCACCATCATTTCCCTTATATTTGTCTTCTAAAATAGCCGCCTGCTCTAAAACCTGTCTTGCATATCCTAAGAATATCTCTCCTTCCTTTGAAAGACTGATACCCTTATTCGTCCGGTTGAAAATGACGATATTCATTTCCTTTTCCAGTTCATGGATCGCATTTGTCAGACTTGGCTGCGAAATATACAGCTTATTTGCTGCTTCCGTGATCGTTCCAGTATCCGCTACTGTTATCACATATTTTAACTGTTGTAATGTCATTGCCGGCACTCCTTATTATTAACTTATCTGAAGTCCACCTTCACTTCCACACCATCACCTGTATTTTTCATCTCACAGGTAAATCCATGGCGATCCATAATGGTTTTGACGATGGATAAGCCAAGCCCGGTTCCTTTGTGTCCATGTCTGCTGTTATCCCCTTTGACAAATGGATTCCAAATATTCCTTAAAATATCTTCCGGAATCAGCTCACTTGTATTCTGAATGGAAAGGCTCTCATCGCTCATCTGAACTGTGATCTTTCCATCCTTTGTAACATACTTAATCGCATTATCCATCATATTCATAACTGCCTGATACATCAGAGTCTCGTCTGCTTCGATCTGGCAGCTTCCCTGAATGTCAAGCCTGATATTTTTAGTTTTAATTGTTTCCGCATATACCTCTGCTGCTGTATTTATGATGTTCCCGATATCAACTTTAGTCTTATGAAGCTCTGTGTTTACATCCTCTGCCTTTGCCATATCAAGGATGGATGCAACCTGTTCATTCATTGCCTTTACTTCATTTAATATCCCATCCATATAATACTGGTTCTTCTCCGGATTCTTTCCTGATTTCAGATTCTCGGCATACAGAGAAATAACGGCAAGCGGACTTTTGAGATCATGCGCCATCGCATTTGAAGTTGTTCGTCTGTACTGCTCCATATCATACGCTGATTTATAGGATCTGTACATTACATATGCGATCAGAAGTGAGATCAATGCACTTCCAAGCACTACCCCAAGCCATGTATAAATGATCATATGTCCCATCAGTGACTTTACAATATTATAATGATAATCTATGACCGCAAAAGCAGTATTATCATTGTTGACAGGAAATGCATAGACTGCATGTGTGCCGTATGCACATTTTTCTGTATCTTCCACATATTCCCAATTGGAATTATTCTGATAATCATTCACGATCTCATCCGTACCTGTATACCGGTCAACCTTTAACGATGTTGGTATGCAGCCAACGACTCCATGCGGAATGGTAAATCCCGAACTCTGATCCAGCTTCACATAACCATCCGGTATCTCTGATACCGTTCTTTCCTGCTCCTCCCCATCTGCAAAACAGGTATAGGAAGCCGGATAAAACTGCATTCCTGATACATAGATCTCATTCATTTTATCAAGTGAAAAATCCGCAGACATATCCTTTATTTCAGGAACAGCCGCTTCAAATATATCATTATCACAATACAGCATATATTTGTTCTCAGATGTATCATTGATTTGAAGAAATACCTTATCCTTCTGATCCGTGATCTCTGTCAGATTACCGGCATCGTCCTTCTGATACAGATGAATAAATCCCTGCATATTGACCACCTCACTGTCATTTAACGCAGCCATTGACAGATTATTCAAATATATCATATTTCCAATATAATGATCATACGGTGTCTGGAACTCGTAATCTGCGTCTTTTTGTTCTTCAAGCTCCGTCTGATAAATATTCCAGTATTTTATGCCTGCCTGACGGATCGTCTTTTCTGCAGCCTGCACATTGCTCGATATATTATTCTGAAATGTCAGGTTTAGAAATGCTGTAATGATACCCCCAAGTATCGATGTTACAATAATAAACGGAATAAAAATCTTTAAAAAGAAGGAATAAAACTTCTTCTTTTTTCCATAATATTTCTTTTCTTTTTTCTTCATATGATAGTCCACCTCTCTGATCTGATTACTCCATCCGATATCCTTTTGCAAATACAGTCTTTATCAGTTTGCCGCTGTCACCAAGTGCTTTGCGAAGCTTCTTTACATGGTTGTCAACCACACGGTCACCACCATCGTAATCATACCCCCATAACCGGACAAGCATATCATCCCTTGTCACGATCATGCCCTTATGCTCCATCAGGTATTTGAGCATCGCATATTCTTTTGGTGCAAGCCGGACCTCTTCTCCTGCTGCCTCAACAAGCAGTCTGTCCGGATACATCTTGATGTCTCCCACCTGGATCACCTGATTCTTCGTCCACAAGCCTTTCGACCTACGCAAAAATGACTGGATCTTCGCCTGAAGCTCTGCCATGGAAAATGGTTTCACAACGTAATCATCACAACCGAGATCGTACCCATAAAGCCGGTCTTCTTCTCTGCCTCTGGCGGTCAGAAAAATGATCGGAACGTAACTCTTTGCCCGGATGGCTCTGCATATCTCAAATCCATCTGCCCCCGGCAGCATCACATCTAAAAGTGCCAGATCATATTCATGTTCGTACACCAGAGCAAGTGCCTCGTCTCCGTCCGCCGCCCAGGTAAATGTGATCTCACTCTCTTTCATGTAATCCATGATGCCCTCTGCAATTCCTGCTTCATCTTCTACCAGTAAAATGTTGTAACTCATAGCGCTCCCCATTTCCAGAATTCATTTTTTAATCTCTCGATATCTTAGATTCTGAACCTATCATACATGGCAATTATATCCTATTTGTATCCTGTTGTACACAAATGTAAGTTTTCAAAACGAAAAGAACGTCCTTCTGCCTGGTATCAATGCCCATTATATAACTCGTTACGATTTCTGTTTGTTGCACATAACTTATTCGTAAATACTCCTGTGCTAACTCGCCTGCGGCTGAGCGGAGCACTTAGTGAAGACGAGCGTTAACGCGAAGTCTGAGGTTAGTGCGTGCCATGTAAGTACACTTAGTGAAAACAAGCATTAGCGTAGTTTGAGCTTAGTGTAGCTTACTCTGATCTGGTTATGTGCACCGCACAACGAAATCTCACTGATGTTATATTAATGAACATTGATACCAGGCAGAAGGACGTTCTTTTTATTTTTTCTTCTTATTATTTTGCTACTACAAATTCTGTTTCATCCAGATCTTCGGAAGCTAAGATATCAAGCAAACGAAACGCTGGTCCGGTTGGGTGTGTTCTGCCACACTCCCATGCCTCTACTGTTTTCTTCGAAACACCCATATAAGATGCAAAAACTCCCTGTGTCATTCCTGCCCGCATCCTGATCTCACGAATTTCTGTATTTGAATATTCCTTCACTGGCATTATCATATATGTTTTTACGCGAGCTTTTCCCTGTCCTTTTTCATACTCTATTGCTTCTTCCAATCCCTGTTTTAAATCATCAAATAATGAACCCATAGAAATCATCTCCTATTCTTTGCCGTTTCCTCTTTCAAAGATTTTACCAACTTCTTAAGTACATTTTTTTCTTCATTTGTCAGATTTTCCTGACTTTTCTTTTCAAATGCAGTTATTAGATAGGTAACTTCATATTCTGCAAAATCCGTATAACATACACGAACACTACCACTCTTTCCTCTATTTTCTAATGGGAACCGTACCTTACGTATTCCACCAGTCCCTTCCATTACCGGTCCTGATTCTGGATTTTTTAATAGCATAATTTGCAATGCTCGTAACTCATCTTCCCCAAGCCCTATTTCTTTCCACCGTTTTGTAAATAATGGTATTTCAATAAATGTTCTTATCATTCGTTAATTCATCCCTCCTTTTTTTAAATAGTATACCCTATTTTGTAGGGTGTCAATCTTTTTATTTAATCTGTTTTGTCTAATATCCTATTTTACACGATCACAAATTATTCAAAATAAAAGGAGCATCCCTTTACCGAATATATATCCAGTAAAGAGATGCTCTATTATTTTATAAAATCTCATCCAGATAGTCTAATAGCTCCGGTAATGTCTTTCTTCCAAATGCCACATGTTCATCATTCACAACAAGGCACGGTACGCTCATAACCTTATAGCGTTTCTGATAAGATGGATATAGCATCACATCGTAAATCTCTGCTGTAACCTGTGGATTTTCTGCGGCTATTTTCTGTGCTGCGATGACAAGATCGGGGCACATGGAACAGGCAAGTGTTACAAGAATCTTGATATGAAGCGGCTTTTTGATCGCATGAATACGCTCCATTATCTGTGCATCCACTTCTTGTCCCGGTCCGGCAGCATTATATAAGCCAATCACAAAAGAAGTGAATTCATGTCCACCCGGTACACCATGGAAGCCAAGCCCGGTATCACTTCCGTCTTCTCCCAAAATCCTGACAAATGGTCGTTCGTTTGCCGGAACAGAATCCCCGCCTGCCCCTTCCTCTGCTACGATTACACTGAGCTTTTCGGTTCGTCTGCTCATAGCTTCCATATATTGTTTTAGCTGCACTGACTCCTGCTTCTGATTCAGATATAATTTCAGGATCAGCGGATGCGCCATGCGGTCAAAGACCTCATCTAACTGCTTTTCCGTCTCTTCATCAAAGAACTCGTCCGACAATGAATCTTCTGCTTCCGGCTGTTTCTGTTGTCCAGTTTTATGCATTTCATATCCGGTATTTTCAGCGACCACAGGCTGCATTCCTTCACGCTTTTTCTCCTGTGTAACATTCTTTTCCTTTGATTGTTTATTTCCCTGCAAATTCCGTGATGGCTTTGCTCCATTCTTTTTCTGCATGGCTGCCACATACCGTTCAAGCTCTGTCGCTGCAACTGCACCATCACCGACTGCCGTCACTACCTGACGAAGATTTTTCTGGCAGACATCGCCAGCCGCATAAACACCCGATATACTGGTCTGTCTGGAAGTATCCGTAATTACATATCCCTTTTCATCAATCTCTGCTTTTCCCTGCAGCAACGAAGTCTCCGGCTCGTATCCGGCAAATACGAAAATACCAAACGTATCTCCTTTTGGCGCATGATATACACTTTCTTCCCCTGTTTTCACATTTTTATACACCAGTGTTGTCAGGACATCTTCACCCTCCGCGCGGACGATCTCAGTACTGGTAAGCACCGTAATTTTTTCATTTGCGCTGGCTTTATCCGCCGATGATTTAGGACAGGAAAAATCTTCGCCCCGGATCAATATCGTCACATGGCTGGCATACTTGGTAAGGAATACACTTTCCTCCGCAGCGGCATAACCGCCACCCACAACAAATATTTCCTTGCCGGTGAAGAACTCTCCATCACAAGTTGCGCAATAAGCTACGCCCCGTCCTTTAAACCGTTTCTCCCCCTCAAATCCGATCATTCTCGGATGCGCTCCGGTTGCGAACAGAATTCCATAACAGGAAAAGTCGCCCTTATTTGTATGCACGATTTTATATTCTCCATCTACATCCAGCTTTTCAACCTCTGCCATCAGGAATTCTGCACCAAAATTCTCTGCCTGCCTGTACATAGCAGCGGTCAGGGATTTTCCATCTGTTTTCTCTATTCCCGGATAGTTCACCACCTCTTCTGTTATCGTGATCTGTCCGCCAATCTTCTCTTTCTCGACAACAAGCACCCGGTAACAGGCTCTCGCCAGATAAATAGCTGCTGTAAGCCCCGCCGGTCCCGCGCCTGCAATCACCACATCATACATATTTTCATCCTTCATTCTTACAATCTCCCTACAAGATCCAGACTTGGACGCAGCGTAGCTTCTCCCGGCTGCCATTTGGCAGGGCAGACCTCGTCTCCATGCTCCGCAACAAACTGGCATGCCTGCAATTTACGAAACAGTTCATCTGCATTTCGTCCGACATTGCCTGCACTGACTTCATAGGAGACAATTCGCCCTTCCGGATTGATGATGAAGCTGCCACGTTCAGCCATCCCATCTGATTCGATCATCACTTCAAAATCTTCACATAATTCATGATTTGGATCTGCCAACATCGGAAACGTGATCTTTTCAATCTTTTCCGATGTATCATGCCATGCCTTATGCACAAAATGCGTATCTGTTGATATGGAATAAACCTCACACCCGACAGCCTTGAAATCCTCATATTTATCCTGCAGATCTGACAACTCCGTCGGGCAGACAAATGTAAAATCTGCGGGATAGAAGAAAAATACACTCCATCCGCCTAATATGTCGTCTCTGGTTACCGTTTTAAATTCACCATTTTGATATGCATGCACAAAAAAATCGCTTACTTCTCTGTTAATCATCGACATTGTTTAATCTCCTTTATCAAACATTATTTCTGATTAATATTACCTGTAAGCGATTTTTTATACTGTTGCTACATAAAAAAACAGATATCCTTTACCTCTGTCAGCCAACAATCTCCATTGAATAACTCATTGTAATTTCTATTCGTTGCACATGCCCTATTCGTAAATACTCCTGTGCTAACTCGCCTCCGGCTCGAACAAGCACCCGTATTTACTGGCAATGTGCATCTCATAACGAAATTGCACTGATGTTATATCAATAGAGACTGTTGACTGATAGAAACAAGACTATCTGTTTTATAATAATACTCTACATAGTATGAACATTTTACTATTTAAACATCTATAAAATACGTTTCACATCTTCTGTAATCTGTTCTGCTGTCAGATGATTTTCTTTTAATACTTCATTTACATCGTAGCGGTCATAGAAGAATTTCTTTAAACCGTAATTCAGAACCTTCATATCAGAATCACCATAGAAGCCGGCGATTCTCTGACCGAAGCCGCCTTCCAGATAACCATCCTCTAACGTGATCACGATATCATGATCTTTCTTCAGATCATTCAGAAGTTCTTCATCCATACCGGAAACATACAGTGGGTTAATGATGGTTGGCGCAACTCCTGTCTGCTCCTCGATCAGTGCTGCCACATCTGTTCCAAGCTGATAGAAAGTACCTGCACCGATAACAGCAATCTTGCTTCCCTTTTTAGTTACTTCGTATTTATTTAACTGACTGAAATCCTTTGTTACAGCCTTTCCGTCCGATACCATCGCAGCTCCCGGAAGCTTGATCGCAACCGGATGCTCTGTCTGCTCCACGCTCCAGTCAAGCATTGCCAGATATTCCTCTTTGGTTGTCGGTGCCAGATACACAAGCCCCGGAATACTTGTAAGCATCGGAATATCCTGTAATCCAAGATGTGTCACATCATTCATTCCATATACAGATCCCGCAAATACAACGATCGTTGCAGGGTTGTTATTGATACACAGATCCTGTGTCAACTGATCATATGTCCGCTGGATAAATGAACTGTATACACCATATACAGGCTTGCCGCCATTTGCCGCAATACCGGATGCCAGTGCAACCGCTGTCTCCTCTGCGATACCTACATCAATAAACTGACTGCCCGCTTCTTTTCTCTTATCCTCTGTAAATCCCATAACGGTAGGTGTTGCCGATGTGATCGTAACTACAGATAGATCTTCCTTCATTTTCTTTAAGAGATAATCTCTGGTTACGTCGGAATAATCTTCTCCGTCAAATTCCATCAAAGACTTTCCTGTTTCAAGGTCAAATGGCATACACCAATGCCACTGTTCCTTATTCTGTTCTGCCGGTGCATAGCCTTTTCCTTTTAAAGTTTTAATATGCACGACAACCGGTTTCTTACTGTCTTTTACAGATTCAAATGCTGCGATCAATGCAGCAATATCATTTCCTTTATCTACATATACATAATCAAGTCCCATTGCACGGAACAGATTACATTCTGCCTGCCCATTTGTCTCACGAAGCAGTTTCAGATTCTGATATAAACCACCATGATTCTCAGCGATCGACATATCATTATCATTTACAACAATGATCAGATTGCCACCAAGCTCAGCCGCATAGTCAAGACCTTCCAATGCCTCGCCACCGCTTAATGAACCATCACCGATCACAGCGATCACGTTGCTGTCTTCCTTTTTCAGATCTCTGGCTTTCGCAAGGCCACAGGCAAGACTGACAGATGTAGATGTATGTCCGATCTCAAAGAAATCATGCTCACTTTCTTTTGGATTTGTATATCCGGATACATCATCGTAATGTTCTTCGTAGAGATAAGCATCCTTTCTGCCTGTCAGCATCTTATGCGGATAGCTCTGGTGGGATACATCATATACGATCTTGTCCTTTGGCGACTCAAATACATAATGCATCGCGATCGTTGCTTCTACCATACCAAAATTCGGTCCAAAATGTCCGCCATGCTTACTTGCACGAACCAGTAATGCCTGTCGCATCTCTGCTGCCATCGCTGTCATTTCTTCTATATTCAATTTTTTTACATCTTCAGGTCCGTTAATCTGTTCAATATACATAATTTCTAACAATCCTCCTTATCCCATGACAATACGCCGGTCTGTACCGCTTTCTCATAGCGCGATACCTTATAGGCAAGCCGCTTCATGGTCGCCTCGATCTGTTCTTTCTGCTCCCGCAATGCATCATACTGCTCCTGCAATAGCTGCCGTCTTGCTTCAAACGTCGTATCTCCCATCTGATACAGTTTCACATATTCAATCAATGCCTCGATCGGAACGCCGGCATTCCGCATACAAACTGCATTTTCTACCCAGCCAAGATCCGATTCCTGATAATCTCTGTTTCCACTCGGAGTTCTTGTAACCGGTGGAATCAGTCCTACGCGCTCATAATACCGAAGGGTATCCTGTGAGATACCAAATTTCTCACTTACTTCCTTGATCGTCATCTGCGCCACCATCCTTCATTTGATTTTTCCTTACTATAACACTTAGAGTTCGCTCAAAGTCAAGATATTTTTTGTCAGTCTATAGATGAAATGTTTATTGTGATATATGCCACTGCCGCCTGTATAGCCTGCAGAATACGCTACGCTTTCTACTCGTCACACGTGCCTATCCGCTCATGCTCCTGTGCAACTCGCCCTTCGGGCTCAGACAGGCACCCGCATTCGCTGCCAGCGTGTTCCTCATTACGAAATGCTCGCTATGATTCTGCAGGCTATACAGGCGGCAGTGGCATATATCACAATAAACAATACACATTATTTAATAAATTCTGCCGTCAGCTTCATGATGTCTTCCAGATTCTTCAGATTCTTCCATACATTGGCTGTCTCTAAGGAATGATTTGCTTCCTCTATCACATGAACCGGAATCCCTGCTTTTTGACACCGATCTGTAATTGCAGCGGTGCTCTCCACCCACGGATCTGCCGTTCCCGTAAATGCTATCGCTCTCCCCGACAGATTATCTGAACAATTGTCAAATGTCGCCTCAAGCGGAGTATACAGCACATGCCTGCATGGTATCTTATGTCTTTCTGCATAAGTAGTCGCAATGATCGTTCCTACACTTTTTGATAAGAATAAAATGCTGTCATACCCGGAAAAATCTATATCTTTTAATATTTCCTCTGTCTGTCCGTACAGGTCTTCAAATGCTGCCTGCATTTTTACCGGATCACCTTTGACATTTCCGATCCGATTCACATATTCTACGTTCTTATATTCTTTATATCCTATGGATTCTGCTACACGCCTGCCATAATATAACAGTGGCTTGTCGCAGTGATAGCCGATTCCCGGAAAACATACTACCAGCTTCATCTTCATACCTCCTGTTTTTTTCGCTAAATCGTCTATTTAACCACTACTCTTGTGATAAAACATGGCACGGGAATTTAGCGGTTACCAGTGCATTTAGCAAATACGCTCCGCTTTCTATTCGTCACACCCGCTTATCCGCTCATGCTCTTTGTGCAACTCGCCCTTCGGGCTCAAACAGCACACCGCATTCGCTGCTAGTGTGTTCCTCATTTACGAAATGCTCGCTATAATTCAGCTAAACACACTGGTAACCGCTAATTCCCGTGCCATGTTTTATTATAAACTCTATCTGCTTAAATAGACGATTTATTTGCTTTTATCTTGAACTGATTTTATCCAGTTATAAACTAACATTTAATTAAACATACGCGTTTTGATAAAGATTGTCAATTCCATAGTATTTTAAGGACAGCTCTTACTTTTAAAAAATAATTATCCAATATCATATAAAGAATTTCCTGATTATATTGTTTGTATTATATACCTCTCTATAACGCAAAAACTGTGGTGGGAGGATATCTGTATATCTTCCACGCCACAGTTTTTAATGAATATTATTTTTTACGATTTAGAATTATTATTTATTTTACGTTTATTGTTTTTTTATTTGAATATTATTTTATGCTTCCTTTTCAGCAGTCTTCTCATTCTTCATAAGAACAAGTTTTCTGATACATGTAATTGCTACAATGATACCAAGTACGATAAGGAATACTGCAACAATGAGCTGAAGTCCTTCAACAAGGAATGTACCGGTTCCGGCCTGGAACTTCTGGATATTTCCGATTACGTTGAGAACGATAGCTGTAAATGTTACAGCAAGCATTATAAGCATTGGTGGATAAAGCATTGCATGCTTTCTGCTTGTTGCCTTGAGGAATACTGCTACACCGATCAGTACAAGTGCTGCAAGCATCTGGTTTGCTGATCCGAAGAGTGGCCATACATTTGAATATCCACCCTTGCAGAGAAGGTAACCAAAGAACAATGTTATAACTGTAGCTAAATACTTATTTGTAAGAATCTTCTGCCATACAGGCATCTGGGATGGATCTGTAGTATCTCCCATGAACAGCTCCTGGAATGACATGCGTCCGATACGTGCGACTGAATCAAGTGATGTAAGAGCAAGTGCTGATACACACATGGTCATGAATACATTCGCTACTGAATTTGGAAGTCCGAACTTCTCAAGGAAACCTGCGATACCCTGTGAGAAGATCTGGAATGGTGTAAGTCCTTCCGGTGCTTTTCCTCCAACTGCTACTGCACCAACTACGATCAATGAGATAACACCGAGGAGTGTCTCAAGGATCATTGCGCCATAACCTACAAATAACATATCTTTTTCATTTCTGATCGTCTTCGATGATGTTCCTGATGAAACAAGGCTGTGGAAACCGGAAACCGCACCACAGGCGATCGTTACAAACAGTGTTGGGAACAGATAACTCTTAGCACCTGTTGACGATACAATTGTGAAACCATTGAAAGCGTTCAGTCCCATATTCGGATGTCCAACCAGAACACCGACAAATGCTCCAACCAACATACCAACAAGCATGAATGTTGTCATGTAATCTCTTGGCTGCATAAGTAACCACATAGGAAGTACGGATGCAAGGAACAGATATGCCATGATAACGTAGTTCCACTGGTCACCGTTTAAGTACCAAGGAAGCTTCATACCTACTGCAAACATTGCAACGATGAGGGCGATAGCTACGATTGCTTTCACCCACTCCTTCATATTCTTGCAGGTCTTCATAACAACACCGAGCACCATAGCGACAACAATGAATAACATAGATACTGTAGCGGCTGCTGCGCCGTTAAAGTTCTTTGTTACTGCTCCGTCAGCACCTGTTGTAAATCCGTTAAATGTTGATGAAACCATAGATGTAAAGGCTGCAATAACAAGAAGTGTAAAGAGCCAGCAGAACAGCGAGAAGAATCTTCTTCCTGCCTTGCCTATGTACTTCTCAATAACAAGTCCGATGGACTTACCCTCATTTTTAACGGATGCATACAGAGAACCGAAATCCTGCACTGCACCGAAGAATACGCCTCCGACAAGCAGCCAGAGTAAAACCGGTACCCATCCAAACATTGCCGCAATGATTGGTCCCTGTACAGGTCCCGCACCTGCGATGGATGAAAACTGATGTGCAAATACTGTAAGCTTTGATGATGGTACATAATCCTTTCCATCTTCATTTGCAACGGCCGGGGTCTTTGCATTTGCATCTATGCCCCATTTCTTAGCAAGCCATCTTCCGTAACCCAGATAGCCAGCTCCTAAAACTACTACTGCGATAAGAATAATTACCAAACTATTCATATCATTCTCCTTCCTTCCGCCATGTGGCAGATACTTGATTATAGTATGTTCACAAAGAGTTTATACAAAAACATATCTTTTATAGGACGACCTTTCCTATAAATTAAAAAAAGCTTTCGTCTTCATGTAATTTCATAAAGACGAAAGCCATTAAACTTCCGCGTTACCACTTTATTTGCCATTCAAAAAAATGACCACTCAACCTCATCTCATAAGCTCACACTGTAGAAATAAGTTTCTTTGTAACGGTAGAAAACCGGTGACACCTAATGTCCATATCTGGAATTCAGTGCACTGCTCGCAGAGGATAATCACTAAAACATACACCGTCTCACACCACCCGACGGCTCTCTGAAATACTCCTTTTTTAATGATCGTATTCTGTTCGTTGCATTTGCTCTTTGTTAACTGCTAATTTAGCACTCTGTTTTTTTGTTGTCAAGAGCGATTTTAAATTTTTTTGACTTTTTCTGAATGATTTTTCCCTATTCTTTACCATCCCAACAATAAGTACACAGCTTGCACTTATCGATTCCAACGGATTCCAGCATATCGTCCAAGCGATTGAAACGCAATGATGTAAAGTTCAGTTCCTTACGGATCTCCTCAACCATTGTTTCGTATTTCTCAGATTCCGGATCTGCATACTCCTGTAATACCTCATCGGTTACATTTCCATTCTCCAGACGATCGATCACACGACGGGTGATCAGATCCATTTCTGATGATGAACGGGAGAAATTCAGATATTTACATCCGTATAATAACGGAGGGCAGGCCGGACGGATATGTACTTCCTTCGCACCACTCTCATATAAGAATTCAGTTGTTTCACGAAGCTGGGTTCCACGTACGATCGAATCATCGATCAGCAGAAGGCTCTTATCACGGATCAGCTCATCCACTGCTAACAGCTTCATCTTTGCGATCAGATTTCTCTTACTCTGGATCGTTGGCATGAAGGAACGTGGCCAGGTCGGTGTATATTTGATAAATGGTCTGGAAAATGGGATTCCTGATTCATTTGCGTAGCCGATTGCATGAGCAATACCGGAATCCGGTACCCCGGCTACGATATCCGGCTTTACATTATCACGCTTCGCCATCGCCTTACCACAATTATACCGCATCTGCTCTACACTTGTGCCCTCATAGGAACTGGATGGATAACCATAATATACCCAGAGGAAGGTACAGATCTTCATTTCTTTATTCGGATTGACCAACGTGATACAGTTCTTGTCTGTCACGACAGCGATCTCTCCCGGTCCAAGTTCCTTATAGTCCTTATATCCAAGATTTTTATATGCAAAATTCTCAAAGGTTATACAATAGGCATCTTCTTTCTTACCGATGACAACCGGAGTTCTGCCGTATTTGTCACGGGCTGCATAGATTCCCGCCTGATTCATCAACAGAATGGATACAGAACCATCGATAGAATCAAGCGCAAACTGAATTCCTTCGATCAGATTTTCCTTCTGATTGATCAGTGCTGCGATCAGCTCCGTTGCATTGATATCGCCGCCGCTCATTTCTAAGAAGTGGGAATGTCCATTCTCGAACAGCTTCTTTGTAAGTTCACCTGTGTTATTAATCTTACTGACTGTTGTAAGTGCATAAGTGCCATGATGAGAACGTACGATCAATGGCTGCGGTTCGTAATCAGAGATACATCCGATTCCCATATGACCACTCATTTCCTGAACATCTTTGTCAAATTTTGTACGAAATGGTGCATTCTCAATATTGTGGATCGCACGATTAAATCCGTCTTCTCCATATACTGCCATTCCGCCTCGTCTTGTTCCCAGATGTGAATGGTAGTCGATACCAAAGAACAAATCAAATACACAATCCTGCTTTGATGCTACGCCAAAAAATCCGCCCATTGCCTTTTCCTCGCTTTTCTAAAACTCCTGAACCGATATAACGCCTACGGACGGCGGTTTTATTTCCAATACGGACGAGCGAATTCCCTCTATATTCTTTCTTCCACAAAACACTTGCGTTCTATTTTTACGCAACGGTACTAAGCTCTCTGCTAATCGCAGATCGCTAAGGACCGGCGTAAAAAGAGGTCTGTTACAGAAAAATATAGATGAAATACGCTCTGTCTACATATAGAAATCAGATAAAACCGCCTGTCTCACGCTTCCCTATATCGTTATATTCGATTCTATTTTTATTGTGATAAATCTTCGTTTTTTACAAAACCTTTTTTATTTTATAGGATGTACTTACATAAATCAATAATTTCTATCAAAAAACGTAATAAAAAAAAGACAACATCATACATTTATCGGGCTGCAAACAGCTTATAAAAATGTGTATGATATTGTTCTTTTTTTATCGAGCGCAATGTTATTTTATAGCTATATATAGCATGCTGTATTATGATCAGCCACGGGCAGTTTTTGTAAAGGCAAGGCGAAGGGCTCTGGTGGTTTCTTCGGCGGCACACAACTTATCCGCCCATGTTACGATCCAGCTCTCCCGGAACTTTGGAGGTGTTATGTTGAGTGGGAACATATGCTTTCGGATGATATCCCGCTCAATGAAGTTCAAATTGAAATCCCGTCTGGCATTATGCAAGGCTCGTTCTGCATGAAAAAAACCATGCAGCCGATGTCCGCCATCCTTCTCATGCCAGTCATACAAGAAATAATCATGAAGCAGTGCTCCACGCACCAGCGACCGTTCATCAATATATGCGGAACATTTCTCTGCAAGCTCCAGACTTTTCTCCGCCACCCGCAGGGAATGATCGTAACAGGTTATTGAACCATGTTGCACAAATGTTTTTTCTTTCTGCATACCCTCTGATGCCAGGATATCCGCACCATATTTATATATTTTTTCTTCGATACGATTCGCTTCCATTTTGGATTCTCCTGAATTCCCTAATCTCTGTCTCTTACATCATTCAACTACTGCCAACTATTTTCCAATTCCTTGCTTTTTTCTCAAACCGGCTATTTATTCTTACCCATGATAGCACAATTTATATGTGGTAAACTATTACTTTTTCTTAATGTTCTTTTCATTTTTTTTGATTCATTTTTACCGATAATTCGGGAATAACAACTTTGATCACATTTACTGATTTTGTCATTGACTCTGTAATGATAAAATCTCTCCCTGTCTGGTTCTTCATAAGAAGCTCCAGTCCCATAACCTTCTCATCAACATCGGTCAGAATACTGGCAGTTCCTTCACCCATCACGCAAGCATAATATGCACCATATTCACATGGAACTTCACCACCACCGGTCAGTACCATATCTGTATCAATCTCGATAAATACATTTGGATTAGCTGCGATCACGTCATATTTGCGTCCTTCCGTTGCGCCATGCATATATAACGTAAGTCCTCCATCCTTATAAATATATCCATAATGCAATGGAACGATGTATGCCTTTCCCTCATCCACCATCCCAAGATGAACCACGCCTGCTTTCTTTATGATCTGCTCGATCTTCACCGGATCTGTAACTTCACGTTTTTGTCTTCTCATTGGTCTGTTCATTATGTTCTCCTTTTAGCCACATTGGGCTTAAATTATTATTAAAGACTTATTTCCCATCCCTCAATCATCAACAATAGACTTATGAATAGGGCGTACTTTCCTATAAAGTAAAAAAACAGAGAATTCGCACATCGTCGAACCTCTCTGCTCTTTTTTCATTATATACCAGCTTTATGTTATCTGACAAGTGAGCATTTATAATTATTTAAAGTTGCATGCAGAACATTTGTTTGATATAATAATCACGGTGCTACCCTATTCGGTAGGCGGTCAGTCTTCTCCACAGGAGTTATAGCCTGTGTTTACATAGAAATCCATTTATGGAAATCTGTTGAGGAGGTCGGTGCTTATGCTTACAACGGAGCTTTTTATAGCCATTATCAGCTTATGCATTACTTGCTTTGCTCTTGGTTATACCGTTGGTTCTAAGAGCAATAAATAGGCACAAAAAAACCGCCCAGCCCGGTAAACTGTGAGCGGTCCTTTTTGTGACCAAAACATTATCAAGGCTAACCGTCTATCGGTAGCATCTTTTGATATTATATTAACATTCCCCCTCTTTTATGTCAACACACAACCCGGCAAACATAGTAACTGCGGTTTCAAGTATGGAATCGGGAAATTCAAAATGTTCCGTGTGAAGCTGGACATAATCCTCTCCATCACCAATGCCGAAAAATGCGCCCTTTGTCTCCTGCAAGTACCAGCCAAAGTCCTCCGACCAGCGCATCGGCTCAGGCAGCTCTATATATGGAATCTGGTGAGAAGCCGCACACGCCCGGATCTTCTGCACCTGTTCCGCATGATTATCCGTAGATGGAAACCGTTCAATCTCCTTTATCGAAAGTTCCAGAGCTTCCTTCTGTGCCATAACCTCTGCCAGCTTACGGATCTCTGCCAGATACTCACGAAATACCTGTTCACCTCCGCTTCGAACGGTAAGTCTCAGATACCCGTCCGATGCCGCTACACCGTAGTTCTCACTTCCAAGTTTCATCCCAATCAAAGTCATGCGGACAAATCCCTTCGTCTCATTAAACTGCTTTGTCAGTTCTTCAATCTGAAGCAGAAGTCCGGCAAGTGCATATCCAGGATTTCTGCCAGCTTCCGGATATGCTGCATGGCTCGGCGTTCCTGTCATGTGGATCTCTAAGCCCGTTGAAGCACATGCAAATGTTCCATCCTTCACAAGTACCGTTCCAAGCGGCTTCCCCGGTATATTATGAAAGCCATAGATTTCTCCGATATGCTTTTCTTTGATCAGGCTTCTGCAAAGCTCTGCACCCTTTCCAATCTCCTCTGCCGGCTGGAAGATCAGATATACATCCTGTGCCAACGGATCTTTTCTGCTGTCCAGATACAAGCCAAGTCCACATAGCACACTGCTGTGTCCATCATGTCCACAGAAATGTCCCGGCTTTCCATCTTTGCCACATACCGCATCCATATCTGCCCGGAATGCAATCGGTGGCTTATATTCCGTCATTTGCTCTGGTATTTCCACAGCCACTTCACTCACATGGAATGTTTTATCATTTTCTGTGGTTACCCGATCATATGCTCTTTTCACCGCATAAAACCATGCCCCACAATCTACGATCTCTAATGCTGTATGCGATTTTAAGAAATCCATCAGCAACTGTTTTGTCTTTACTTCCTGCATGGAATGCTCCGGGATCCGGTGGAGCTGCTTTCGCAGTTCCATTATTTGCTCTATAATCTGTTTATCTATATATTGCTCTCTCTTATCCATATCGTCAGCCCTCTATTCCCATAAATCTTCATCGTTTCATCGTTACTTCATAAGTATTTGTGCAGCAAATACCGCAGCAACACTTAATATCACACTTAATCCTATATAAAGTATCGTAAATCCGTAATTCCCGCTCTGTATTAATTGATCTGTTTCCAGTGCAAATGTAGAAAACGTCGTAAATCCACCGCACACTCCCGTCTTTAATGTCAAAACCAGAAGTGGTGATACCTGATACTTTTCTGCCAACACAGAAATTAAGCCAATAACAAATGCTCCTATTACATTAATCAATAATGTTTTTATCGGAAAGTTGTTTTGTGCTCCCACCGGTATTAAACCAATCAAATATCGAAGAATTGCACCTATGCCGCCTCCAACGCCAACTAACAAACATTTTACCATTTTATCTTTTCTCTCTTTCTGTCATTTCATACCTACACTATCAAATGATAAAACAATACAAATTTTATGCAAGTATAATTTTGTATTTTTGTAACCTTTAAACCGGATGAATTGTGTTATTATTGAAAGGCCTTTTAACACAAGAAAAGAGGATGTGACTATGCGATTACCAACACAAACTGTTATACAAATGTATCAGGACAATCTGTTCCGCATTGCATTTTCCATTTGTCAGAACCGGGAGGATGCCGAAGATGTTGTTCAGGAAACATTTCTACGCTATCATTCAGGTGCCGTGGATTTTAACGATGAAATGCATATCCGGGCATGGCTGATCCGGGTTACGATCAATCAGTCAAAAAATATGCTTCGCACCTTCTGGCACAGGAACCGGACATCATTGGAAGATTATATGGAACAACTGAATTTTTCTGATACTGAAAGCCAGGAATTATTTGAAACAGTCATGAAGCTGCCGGAAAAATACCGGACAGTGATCCATCTGTTTTATTATGAAGACTATTCCATTAAGGAAATTGCAGACATTCTAAAGATCAGCGAAAGCAACGTAAAGGTCCGGTTAAACCGCGGACGTACCGTGCTTCGCGACACCCTAAAGGAGGCTTGGGACTATGAACAATCAGAATAAAGAACGCTATAAGAAAACATTTGACATGATCCACTCAGATGCAGTCATCAACATCACCCCGGAACGCTCAAAGAAGCTGCGGATCCACACGATCACACGCAGACTTTCCTACGCAGTTGCCGGACTGGCAGCCATCTTCTGTCTGTCAAATGGCATCTGTCTGGCAGCAACCGGAAGCACCTGGGTGCATAAGGTATTCTCTACTGCAAATGGTACGAAGGTCGAATGCGATGCAGAAGACGCTACCATGTCTTTCCGTATCGAATCAACCGATCAAACCTATGTCACCGCGAAAGCCGGAAGACTGTATTTCACCCTGAACGGACAGCAGACCGATATCACAGACAAATGCAGTACAGATACCTACTTCCGATATGATTACACGGATGCCGATCATATCACACATGTGATCGTCATAGGCGGAACTGCCGATGATTATGGCTATGCCGAATATCTGTTTGATGCAGATGGTACTTATATCTTCAACAACATGAATGTATCTTCCGATACTCCGGCATGGTTTGTAAATGCGGAAAAAGATCTCGGTGTAGATGCGGAATCCTTATCAGATGAAGCTGCCACCTATTCCGTGACCGAAGAATAAAAATTTTTAAAATAATTCCATAAATCCTCCATTTTCTTTCGTATGTAAATTAAAGAAGCAAATAAACCGGACATTGATAAGACTATATATATTTTTGAATATTCTTATTCACTGATATATGTTAGTATTATTCATATCTAACCACGAAAGAAATGGAGGATTTTTTATGAATAAACAGATAATCAGCTTATTACTTGGTGCATGTCTGTGCACAAGTCTTGCAGGATGCGGAAACGCAGATAATAATGGCGGCAGCGTCACCAAACAAAAACTTTTAGCATCAAAGGAACTCGGAAGTGACATCGCAGTCGGAGCAAAACCGGCGCCCGTCGATTCCTATGAGGAACTTAAAAACGGTGTCAACAATTTTGCATTTGACCTGTATGATGCACTTCCAAAAGACAGCAACTGTTTTTATTCCCCTTACAGTATTTCCAGCGCACTGTCCATGCTCGATCAGGGTGCCGGGGGCGAAACGAAAACGGAACTGGAATCAACACTTGGCATCAAAGATCTTTCAACCTGGAATACAGAAATGCAAAGCTATCTGAACAAAGACTGGTCCAAGCAGACATATGTAAATACTGCAAATTCCATCTGGATGACCACCGGAAAAGACTGGGCGTCTAATATCTCAGATGATTTTCTGCTTCCGGCCAAGACCTATTACCATGGTGAGATATATGAAGCCGATTTTACGGATCATGCCGATCAGGTTGTGAAGGATGTAAACAACTGGGTAAATGAACATACAAATCAGATGATCCCATCCATCATGAATGAACTTCCGACAAATACTGTTATGATGCTCATTAATGCAGTTTACTTTGAAGGAAAATGGCAGACACCATTTACAGAGGATAACACATACGATGATACTTTCCACGGAACCAGCGGAGATTCTACCGTACCAATGATGCATCTGTACGATGAACGATTCTCTTATGCGGATAACGGATCGATAAAAGGAATCGTACTTCCTTACGATGGTGATTCTGTTGTAATGAAAGTATTCCTTCCATCTAAAGAAGGCGATACGATCACCAACCTGTTCGATGCTTTAAGCAGTGATGAGAAACAGGCACTTATCGACTCTCTGGATAATGCTGATTCTCCTGAGATAGAGACCATTCAACTTCCAAAATTCACAGATGAACAGAGTATCAACGGTCTGGATGATATCCTGAACAGACTTGGAATCCGGTCTGCATATGCTTTTGCTGATTTCTCAAAGATCGCAGATGGCATCGCGGTATCTTCCGTTTCTCACAAAGCAAAAGTGATCGTTGATGAAAACGGAACAAAGGCTGCCGCGGAGACGGATATCATAATAAAGGAAACTGCTATGATGCCACCGGAAGAAACCTATAACTTCATCGTTGACCAGCCATTTGTCTATGTCATTGAAGATCAGGATACCGGAATGATCCTGTTCATGGGACGGGTAAATGATCTGTAAGATCCAATTCCATATTGATTTTCAATAATCTCTGTGCTATCGTAATAAGAAATAAATACAGACACATGCAACGGAGCAATTCAGAAAATGAGTTGCTCCGTTTTTTGTTTTATCAAATATAAGACTGAAAAATCTCCTGCCTGCAAGAGATGATTTTTCAAACACGCTATGGATATTTTATTTACGATACAAGGAGGATACAGGAATGGCGAAACTTATTACAAACTCGACCCCAAAGGCTGACGGTTTCCGTATGCCGGGAGAATTTGAAGAACAAAAGCAGATCTTTATGATCTGGCCGGAACGAACCGACAACTGGAGAGCCGGTGCGAAACCGGCACAAAAAACATTTGCAAATGTAGCTGCTGCAATCTCAGAATTCGAACCTGTTACAATGTGCGTATCTGCCGCACAATATGAACATGCAAAAGCCATGCTGCCTGCCGGCGTACGGATCATTGAAATGAGCAGCAACGATGCATGGTGCAGAGATATGGGACCATCTTTTCTGATAAATGATAAAGGCGAAATCCGCGCCTGTGACTGGTCCTTCAATGCCTGGGGCGGACTGGTCGACGGATTGTATTTTCCATGGGATAAGGATGATCAGATCGCATCCAAGATCTGCGAACTGGAACAGATTGATTCTTACCGAACCGATGATTTCGTATTAGAGGGCGGCTCTTTTCATGTCGATGGAGAAGGTACACTGATCACCACCGAGATGTGCCTGCTGTCAAAGGGAAGAAATCCTCATCTCACAAAAGCTCAGATCGAGCAGAAATTAAAAGATTATCTGAATGTCGATACGATCATCTGGATCAAGGACGGCATCGATCCCGACGAGACAAATGGACATATCGATGATGTCGCCTGCTTCGTCCGTCCCGGTGAAGTTGCCTGCATCTATACGGATGATCCGACTGACCCATTCTATAAAGAAGCACAGGCCGCTTACCACACCCTGTCAAATGCTGTAGATGCCAAAGGCAGGAAGCTGATCGTCCATAAGCTCTGTACAACCCAAGCTCCGGTTTATCTGAAGGGCATGGAAACAGTCGATGCAGTTCCCGGAAGCGCTCCAAGAAAAACCGGTGACCTTGCGATCGCCTCTTATCTGAATTTCCTGATCGTAAATGGCGGCATCATCCTGCCACAGTACGGTGACGAAAATGACGCTCTTGCAATCCGTCAGGTGCAGTCCATGTTCCCGGAACGTAAGGTTGTCGGTGTCCGTACCGAAGAAATTGCTTACGGCGGCGGTAACATCCACTGTATCACCCAGCAGCAGCCAAAAGCATAAACGACGCATGAAACTTTATCTGCAAACATTAAAATCGTATTATAAAAAATAATCGTACAGGAGAATCAAATTCATCCCTGTACGATTCTTTTTTACTTTCTCATCATTGCAAATCTTTCTCTGCAAAGCTCCTGCATCAGCATCGGAACTGTCCAGTTCTGATTGCTTGGTGTCAGAATGGCTTTATACATAACCTTCACCTCAGCATGACGAAGCTCAAACAACATCTTATCCAGCCGTTTTTCTTTCAGATTGCATACCAGAATTAAGCTGTCTGCACGGCTCTTTGCCTGTGCGTTCACCGCCCCTGTCTCTGAAGAATGTCCTGTCACATTTTCCTGTTCCCGACCAGTTCCATCTATCGTATCTGCGGTGTTTTTATAGACTCCATTTACAAGCTCGCCCAACTTATAATTCGCTGTCACTATTTCTTCCGGTATCCGGTCTACAGTGATCTTCATCCGGCTCGCAATATTCTGTATCTTGTGATATTCGATGTCATCTACATGTATTAATACTAACTTTTCCATGCCGTCTCCTACTTATCTTCTGCCCAGACTTCTTTTGCCATACGGAATACTGCCCATGCCTTTGGCCATCCACAGTAAAATGCTGCATGTGTAACGATCTCAGCAATTTCTTCCTGCGTGATTCCATTTGCCTTTGCACTCATCAGGTGATAACGAAAAGATTCGTCTGTAAGTCCCTGCGCCATCAATGCAACTACGGTTACAAGAGATCTGTCTCTGAGGGACAGTTTATCTTCTCTGCTCCATACCTCACCAAATAATACATCATCATTTAATTCTGCAAACTTTGGAGCAAATTCTCCAAGCTGTGTTCTTCCTGCTGTCTGCTTTACTGCCATGATAGATCCACCTTTCCTATGCTAACTTATTATATTCTTCATCTGTAATCGGTTCGCACCATTCATTACTGCAATTCTCCCCCGGTACTTCTACTGCGATATGGGAAAACCAGCTATCCTTCTTTGCACCATGCCAGTGCTTTACCTCTGCCGGAATCGTAATTACAGTTCCCGGTGCAAGACTGACTGCCTCTTTTCCTTCTTCCTGATACCAGCCCTCTCCGGCTGTGCAGATCAGAAGCTGTCCACCGCCCTTTGTTGCGTGATGGATATGCCAATTGTTACGGCATAAAACTGGACTACCCCTCCGCAATCCCTTATAGTTACGGGCTTTAACGGCATACACGTCTGTGTTTTGTGCGACCCTTTCATGACGAGCAGTTTCTGCCAGGTTATTTCTCTGCTTCGTCCTCATTCCAAACCTCTTTTGCAAGATTAAAGACTGCCCAGCCTTTTGGCCAGCCTGCATAGAATGCTACGTGAGTGATGATTGCTGCGATCTCTTTCTGTGTTACCCCATGATCCTTTGCATTCTGTAAATGGAATTTCAAAGAGGAATCTGTGATTCCCTGTGCCATCAGTGCTACAACTGTGATGATACTTCTTGTTTTTAAATCAATATCTTCGTTATTCCAGTTCTCTCCGAAAAGAATGTCATCGTTAAAATGTGCAAAATCTGGTGCAAATGTTCCCAGAGCATTTCTTCCTGCTATCTGTGTGATCTTTGCCATGATATCAAACCTCCATCTTTCTTATTTATGGTAATTTGTTATACTCTTCTTCCGGTAAAAACTCCAGCCATTCGTTGGAAGCTCCCTCTGCTGGAACTTCAACAGCCAGATGCTGGAACCAGCTGTCTTTCGCTGCCCCGTGCCAGTGTTTTACTTCTGGTGAAATATTTACTACATCTCCAGCTTTCAATTCACGAGCTGGTTTTCCTTCTTCCTGGTACCATCCTCTTCCACCAGTAACCAGAAGGATCTGTCCACCTTTATGATGGATGTGGTATGCATTGATTGTTCCCGGAGCGAAAGTAACCAGACCAACTGGTACTCTCTCTGTTGTAAGCATATTCAAATAGCATTCACCTGTAAAATACTTTGCGAATGCTACGTTTTCTTCACCGATTGGAAATACGTTACCTCCACCTAAGTCTTTTTTCATCTGTTCGATATCCATAAAAAATTCCTCCTTGCTCTTTTTATTTTATGGTACAACCTGAAGTAAGCTCTAGGTCAATAGATTTTGCAACTTTTTACATAAAGTTCATAATTTTTCTGTGACAGTTTGCATTTCAGGTACACTCTATTTCTTATCGGTATCATCATACTCCCATATTGCTTTCTATGTCCAATACCCATTATTATGGGTTGCTTAATGCCTTTTAAGCATAATCTGTTTCTATATCACAATGCAAAACAGATCTGCTGTATTCTGGCAGACCTACTTTGCATTATGATATAGCTTAAATCTGTTTGATAAGATTCAACTCTTTCTTGGATAGTGCTTTTTTTAACTTCTGGTTTTCCTTTATTAGATTCTCATTTTCGCTTTTCAGTTTCTGTAGCTGTTGCCGGAGCAGATTCATTTCCGCTTCCATCGCCTGACTGATAATGTTTCTCCTTGGATCCACCATACCAGCCTGCTGTTCCATTGCTGCATCAATCTCACCTCTTACAATCGGATTCTTGTAAAAGAATCCTCTAGATAAACCAGTCTTTTGCATCAGTGCTGGTACGGACACCTTTTCTCTCTCCAACACCATTGTCCGTATTGTCAGGACTGCCCGTTCCACTTTTTCTTCGCTCTTTCTTTTATTCAATTCCAGAATCTTGTCGTATTTGCTCATATTCTTCTCCCCATCCGTCCAGATTTGCTAAGATAATCTGTGACATAAGATTTCTTACTTCCCTTGTCTCATCTGCCAGTCGCTGATTGCTCATTTTCCGGTAGTACTGGACGCTTTTCACTCCTTTATGACCCAGGAGCTTTGCTATGGTCCAATCATCCACATGGAGTTCTGTCAGCTTTACCCCATAACAGTGCCGGAACATATGCGTTCCAAATCCGAATAATTTCCCGCTGTCATCTCGGATATCTTTTTCATAGATCATTCGAAGCACTTTATCCTGCAAGGTTTGGTAACTGATTGGTCTCTCCGGTTTGTTCTCGTCCGCAAAGATATAAATGCTTTCAGGATAATGCTCATTTGCATAACTGACTGCCTTTCCAATCAGCTGTGCCAGCTCCCGGCTGATCGGTTTTTCATATCTTCTTGTTTTCGGCTGGTATATGATAATCATATCCTGACGGTCATGTTTATAAAGGCAGTCTTTCCGCAAGGTCAGCGTGTCGGAAATTCTGGTTCCAAGCATCTGGTGGATGATCATTGCCCTTGCTATCTGCTCTTCCATTTTTACAATCTGGGCATTCAGTCTTTTCAGCTCACTGTCCGAATAAGATTTGAATTCTGCTTTCCGTTCTGGCGGAAAATCAGATTTTAAAAACAGTTTTGTAAGATGTGGAAAATCATAAATTTTTCCGATTGTTTCCAGCACATTTCGAAGCTTTAGCAGGTCATCCCGGATGCCATTCCCTCCGTTTGATTCTACCTTGATGTTGATTAAAAATTGTTCTATGATCTCCCGGTCAATCTCTTCGCAGGTGCTGATCTTGGAATGCTTTTCATCCAAATACTTTGAAAATTTATTCATGGCGGACAGTTCACGTTTTATACTGCCAAGGGCTTCGGTTTTCAGATGATGGTAAATTGCTTTTTTTACTTCTTCCCGAATATCTGGTTGCCGGATTCCTCTGAAATTTAGTGTCTTATGGTTGACAATCGGATTTGTCCGCAGGATAAGCGGAAGCCTTTCCAGATGCCAGATATCCTTTGCCAGCTCATTGGTTTCTGATCGGTCCAGTGTAAATTCCAGAAGGCTTTCAAAATACCGGATCAGGGCAGCTTTTTCCACCGATTCAGTCTGAATGTTCGTCACTTTATGCTTCGTCAAAGCCCTACCGTTTTGTATCATCCACATTTTCAACTGCTTTATCCAGAAGTCTTTTTCTCTGTCAAGCAGGCTGTTTTCCTGATGGGATGACTTCTGAAAAAATTCACATAAGCTGTTAAAATAATGCCTTTCCCTTTTTATGGTCAGGATGGATACCTGCGTTCCACGGTAGTAAATGTATTCGACAAATTCTGTCTGAAGCTGGTTTCCCGGCAGTTTATCCAGATCAAAATATTGTTCCTTATTCAGCTTTTCCTTTTGCTCATCGGTAGCCAGCTTATAACATTCCAGTTGTT
This sequence comes from Lachnospiraceae bacterium GAM79, assembly GCA_020735665.1. NCBI lineage: Bacteria > Bacillati > Bacillota > Clostridia > Lachnospirales > Lachnospiraceae > Lachnospiraceae bacterium GAM79. The sequence goes on along the minus strand of CP085928.1, from coordinate 90,969 downwards.
GGAATTTCAGTTTATTATCCATGCTTCTCTCCTTTCTGCATACAGGCAAGCAGGCTGTTTTCCTCTTCCTCAAAGTATGCGTCATTTTCTTTAGCAATTTTTCTTGGCATATAATCTATATACTGCATGGTCATTTCCTCAAACATATGTCCCAGATAGTCCCGGATGCTTTGGATTGATACGCCATGCTCATAAAAATTGGTTGCTACGGTATGTCGGTAATCATGAGACTTAAAAATATATTCTCCATTCTGTATGCCTATCTGGGAGCAGTATTTTTTCATCTGCCCCATGAAGGTGCTTTTGGAAAATGCTCCACCTTTCCGATTCCGAAAAATGTATGCTTCTTTTTCGGTAGGGTGTTTTTTCAGATAAACCTGCATCAGACGATACAATGTTACCGGAATGGGAACCCTTTTATAATTTTTCATTTTCACCTGGTAGACCTTCATCCAGCAGTCACCATTCTGGATATAATACGCATCCCCTTTTAAGGTGCAGACCTCACTGATCCGGAGTCCCACACACCAGAGATGTAAAAACATCATTCTCAGGTGTTCAGGAAACTGTGAGAGGTTTTGGATAATTTCCATATACACATCCTCTTCCACACTTCTGTCATGGTGGACTGGGATCTGTTTTTCCAAGTAATACGATGCATAAAACGGAACCTTTTTTATATACCCCTTTACTTCCAGAAATTTCATAAAAAACTGTATTCCCGAAACATTGGTATTAAATGTCTTTGCTCCCATAGCACCATTCTGCAAATTCTTTAAATATACATCAATCAGGCTGGCATCACACTTGGTAACTTCCAGTTCGCTGATCTCCTGCAAAAAATTTCGAATGGTTCGGAATCTTTCGTACACCGTACTGAGCGCCAGTTCTCCGATTCCAATTTCGTACTTCATATATTCCTGAAGCAGCAATCGATTCTTGGGCTGTAGAACTTCCTGAAATGATATTTTTTCTATACTGTCACTCTGGTTTATTCTTTCTTTGGCAATACGAAACCGCTCTAAATACCAGATGGTAGCATCCCATCTTGTTTCATCAGTTTCTATAAAAATCACTTTACGGGCAGTTTCCACAATGCTCTTCAGTCGTTTTCGCCGTTGCTCTTTCTCGACTTTCTGCTTCAGGTAGTCCTGAAATGCTGTTTCCTGTTCCAGCTCCAGAAGCTGGATATCTGTAATCTGCTCCCGGATGCAAAATTCGTAAAAAAGCTGTAACCCGGTCAGTTTATATTCCCTCAGTCTGGAAATTTCATAATTCTCCAGAATATATTCCAGCACGGTAAAAATCTGACGTTTCAGTTTCTCACTGGCTGCCGCTTTAAAATTCCAGACCATGTTACTCCGACACCGTACCGTTTCCACACTCTTTACGATTACAGGATCTGAGTGGTATGGAACAAAAAGTATTTCATTTTTATATTTCCATTCACATTCCCTCTGTCCAGCCGGAGTTTTCATCCGTTCCCGGATGTACGCCTGCCGTATCCGGTCGAACGTTCCGGTATATCGGTAAATGTAATTTCGCTTTATCAGCGGTGTTATATATAATTCAAATTTCATTCGCAGTTCATAATCTATTTCCGAAAGATGTTCTACCATCTCATCTGCCAGAAACAGCAGAATCTGTTCTGTAATGGAACTTCCTGCTTCCTCTTTTGCAAACTCCCGGATTTCTTTTCGTAGCTGCTCAATCCGCCTGCTCCGTTCTTGTTCTGCCTCTATAAAAGACTGTAAAAACGCAGGCATAAAAACCACCTCCTATAGCAATTCCTCAATCCCATACAGGGAGGAGTGTTTCTCGTAGAATTCCTGGCTGGCATCCAGCAGTTCATCATCCACAATGTCCAGATAATTGATGGTTGTCTGGATGTGGCGGTGTCCATAGGCCAGCTGTATCAGTTCCAGCGACCATCCTGCTTTTCTCCGCTCATTTCCAAAGTAATGCCGGAGCATATGAGGCGTGATCTTAATCCCTGTTTTCTTATCCATTCTTTTTAGCATAGAGTATACTGCTTCCACGTTCATTGGTTTTCCGATATTATCCCCGGAAATATTCACAAACAGGCTTGTCTGGTGCTGAAGTAGTTTTCGGTACTCTGCGATATACAGATTTAAAAAGCCGAAGGTATCTTTGCTGATCTTCGCACTTCGGTATTCTGCATTCTTTGCTCTCGCTCCATTTTCATTGTCCTCACGGAAATATACCCGGATTATGTGGTTCTGATAATCAATGTCCTTACTGTAATCAATTCCTAAGATCTCACCGATTCGGTAGCCTGTCTCTGCCAGAAGCAGCATGAGAAGCCGATCTCTTATATTGGTACACGCTTTCAAGATTTCCACAATTTCATCTTTCTTTGCTGCTCTCGCCTTATGCTCTTCCTCTTTTAAATAGCCTTTGAAACTCTTTGATCGTATGCTTTTCTTTACGCCTACTGCATCCACGGCTACAAAATAATTATAGGACAGGACTTTCAGCTCCCCGAACTGCTGGTACTCTTCTTCTATAAAAAGATAGAACCTGAACACATCTCTTAAGTATGCGTTGCAGGTTCCATTGTTTGGAGATCTGTGATTTTTATCTCTGGTATGCTTCCCGGCTTTCAGCCAGTATAAAAATTCCACAAAGTGATTTGTCTGTTCAACATAAGGCATTTGATATACGTCTGTCAATTCCTTTTTCTTTTCATGGATGTATTCCAGATAGTACAGGATTGCAAGTGCGGAGCGCCGCACCGTATTCGGTGAACATTTCCTCCGTATCTTGTGCATCAGATATTTGGTTGGAAGCAGGACGATATCCAGTGTTTCCACATCTCTGATAAAGAAATAAACGGTGGAGCCTTCTCTTTCTGTTTCCAGCTCATATCTTCTCATTTCTGCTCACTTCCTTTCCTCTAACGCTATACACAGTATACCCAACTCATGCCGATAAAGCTATCACCAATACTACCAATTCGCTCCAAACCGCCCCTGAAATACCACTAAACTTTTTGTCCTGTCTGCTACCCGGATCTGGGCAGAACCAACAACGCCACGGATGCTCTCAGCTGTAGTAACGCTCCACTTTCCGGCTTCGGATAAAATCTTCTACTTCTTCGATCCGTTCTGCCATCTGGCACTTTGGCAGTGCTTCCAGAACATCACTCCGATACCTGCCTTTTTTCGTGGCACGGTGATCTAAAATAGACACAACGCAGGTGTCCTGCTCCGTGCGAATTGCCCGGCCAAATCCCTGACGCAACTTCTTCTGCATATCTGGCACCACGATGGTCTGGATGTAGGATTTTAGCGATCGGTACTGCTCCCTCTGGGCTTCATGGATAGGGTCCGGAACAGAAAACGGTAGTTTTACGATAATCAGGGACGATACCATGTCACCCGGAAAGTCCACACCCTCCCAGCAGGAGCCGGCTGCGAACAACACGGCATTCTCCATCTTCTTAAACCGGGCGATCTCTTCCTGGGAGTTTCTCCATACCTGCACCATCGGAAACGGGATCTGATCCCGCAAAAGCTGCTGCACATTTCCCATCAGGGTATAAGATGTGAACAGTACCAGCGTATGCCCGTAAGTGGAACACACCAGATCACGGATCTGCCCGGCAAGCTGCTCGGCCTCTTCCCGGCTCCCCTTTTTTCTTGGTTTTAAATGCTCCGGGATGTAAAGCAGACAGTTCTCCTGGTAGCAGAATGGGGATTCTGCCACACACTCCCGGACACCTGTTTCTTTTTCCAGCCCGGTCATCTGTCTGGTCCTTGCAAAACCGTTCCCGGCTTTTAAGGTGCCGCTGGTTAAGATTGCCGGAAATCCCCGGCTCCATAAGGTGGCGTCCAGATACTTCGGGATCTCCCGGTTGACTGCCATAAAGGTTAAATGTCCCCGGCTGTCCTGCTGTAAAAACAAAATATACCGTTTGTCGTTCTTTAAAAACCAGCCGAACAGCTCTTCCATCTCTTCCAGCCGCCGGAAAGTCCAGTAAGGAATATTCCCGGCGAGCCTTTTGATCATAAGCTGAAGTCTTTCCTGCATCTGGGCTAAGGCTGTGCCAGCTCCCGGCGGAAAATAAAAACTTTCTTTTCCAGCCATGTCCTCGATGCCATCTTTCCGGTGCTTTCGAATCTCCATCTGAAGAGCGGAAACCCCTTCCAGCAGCCGTTTTCCATCCGTGCCTTTATGCTCTCTGACTAAAAAGTAAGCAATCTCCTGCACATCTTCCCTTCCAATGCTTCTTCCATACATCTGGCTGGCGGCTTCCGGGAGTTTATGGGCCTCATCCACGACCAGAGCCCTGTAATCTGCCAGAAGCGGACGGTACCCATTTGCCCGGTGCATGGCATCTGCCAGAAGATAATTGTGATTGCAAATCTGTAAAAAAATATCCTCTTTCCTGGAAATATCCAGATGCTTCTGATAACGGCATCCTGCTTTCCCCGGACATTCCCTGGGGCAGAATTTCGGTACGCACACCAGCCTGCGGTCAAAACCGCTCAGGTTATGTACGGAATCTAAATCAAAGTTATGCCGGAGGGACTTCAATGCCTCCATCTGTGCCTGATTTTTATTCTTGTCCCGGACTGCCTCTAATCTCTGGGCCAGCCTGTAATCGCATACAAAATGTTCCTTTCCCTTGCGGACGACCGCTTTTAACTCTCCCTGAAGCAGATCTGCTTTTAACAGTACGTCCGATAAGAAAGGAACATATTCCTCTATGATGGCTTTCTGTAAGGCGATACTGGAAGTGGATACCACTACAGACCGCCTGTCACATCCCGAATAACCGGAATGCAGTACACTATATTTCCGCATCAGGATGCAGGCTGTCAGATAGGCATAGGTCTTTCCGATGCCGACTCCTGCATCACAGAGCGTGATTTCATTTTTCATAAGGGCATCCAGCATTTCATGGCAGAGACGGATCTGTTCTTCCCTTACATGAAGCCCGGCTTTCGGGAGAAGCTCCCGAAAGATCTGTTCCACTTCGCCATGTGCCCTTTTCTGATATTCATTTTTATAACACATTACTTCTCCTTGCCAGAAAGCTTATCTTACCGTACCCTTACGGACGGGTCTGGTCGCTTCCGGTGTATTCTGTCCCTGTTCCTGCATTTTCTTTATGGCAGCATTCCCTCTTGCCATCATCCTTCGGATATCCGTCCGGGAAACATTCCATGTCCTTACTTTCTGAGGAGCTTTCCTTACCTGCTCGGACAAATGGCATTCACAGAGTTTCGGATATACCACCATTGCTTCCGGTAATTCCAGCGGATACTCGATCATGGGATGGTACACAACATCCCGGATCACCTGCTCATAACATTCCATCTGCATTCTTGCCGTACTGTCCTGATAGATATTTTTCCCTTTCATGGCACTGTAGACCTGCGATGAGATGTATCCCAACGCTTCAAAACTACAGTACCCATACGGAGTCACGCCGGAAAGGGAATCCGGATCTTTTAAGGCATTCAGATAAACTTCTTTTCCCTGGGCGATCAGCCACATCCGAAAATCGGAAAAACTGTCATCACTGCACCCTGCTTCCATCATAATACCTGCCGCTGTCCATAAGCCGTACTTATAAGCCACATCCCGGTAACTGTAAACAAGATTGTGGAATTGGAGGACATCCTCCGGTGTCATATAGAAGAGCTGCTGCTTGATCCACACTGCCGAAGCATCCAGATCGGTGCCGCACACTTCCTTTGCTTTTTCAATCAGATTCCAGAATTGATCCTTGCTCATTCCACTTCTTTTTGTTTCTTCCATCTGTTCTCTCCCCTTGATGTGACGTTAATACCACAAGAATACGGCTGTAGTCTCCCACAGCCGCATGGTATCTGATATCAACGACACACTTCTTCATTGATTTCTTTTTTATCTTGCTGTTCCGCATTTGACCTCGCACCCCCGGAACTATCCCTGTATTTCTTCTGGGAAAGGGGACACTACAGGCGGGCGGCTGGCCTGCCGCCGCTCACAGATGTCCTAGGGGTCTTTCTGATTACAACCCGGAGTCCATCTTCCGCTCTCTGGCTGGTAACGTGTATCATTATCCCCCGTCCGTGATCCTGGCGAAAGGCTGCCACCGCCTTATTCACAGCTATGCTTTCTCGCTCCAAGTCTAAGAATCTTTACCCTATACTTAATCATGGCGCTCATACTGTCACGCTTCTACGGTTGGGAACGTACCTGTAGTGCCGATATTCACTTGCCAAAGAACAGCCGAGGGATGTCCCTCTGCTTACTAGCCGATGGCAGTGTATTTTTTTATTCACTTCACAGAAAAATTTTTTATCGTGCTTCCCCGGATCTGTTTTTCTTTTTTCCTTTTGCCGGATTCTTCTGCTGTGCATCCTTCTTCCGACTTTCCTTCTGCTCTTTTTGTTCCTGCGGTGGCATCTTCATCACATGAAGTTCCCCGTTAAACAGGGTGAAAACTTCCGGTGACTGATATTTTTCTTTAAACTTTTCAATCTGCTCCGGTGTCAGCGAAGTAAAATCATCTTCTGTCAGTCCTACCACAAGGAATGTTCCGGCAATGGCATCATAGACCTGTCCTCGGTCATCGTACAATGCCCGATTTAACGGCAACCCCTCAAATTTTCCATTGCCGTTTAAAAGAATTCCAACCTCATCCTCAAACGGATAAGTCATCTCAATGTCACCGCCTACTGCCTGCTGCAGATCTTCCAGCTCATTGGGGATGCTTTTGACATAGGGTGCTTTCATCGGCTCGACTACCAGTACCATCATCATTTCTTCCTGCATTTCGGACACTTCTTTCTCATCCATCGTATCAATCCTCCTGTCTATTCGTTCTGATAATCAGCCGATGAGAGCCTTTTGTTTTATTCAAATTTCATGGACTTTTTGATTTTCTCCCGTAACCTCCGCAGTCTTGTATAAACAGTCTGCTCCGGCAGTTCCATGTGATGACTGATCTCTTTTGGTGCATATCCCATCATCTTCAGGACAATCATCTGAAGAGTTTTCTTATCAGTTGATAACAGGATCTGAAGCAGTTCTTCGTTCTCCACGGTATCCAGCAGGGCTTCTACGCTCTCCGGCTGGGACTCTTTGGTTTCTTTTTCTTCCAGGAGCAGTTCCATACAGTCCAGAAGCGAGGTCTGGTGTTCCCGGAATCTCCGCTCTGCATTGAAATCGTCCCAGTCATACTCCCGAAGCTTCTGGATCGTCTCTTCATCCACGCCCTGTTCACGCAGGATCTTCTCTTCCTCTGCTTTCCACTGGTTCCATCTATATTCTTCTTTTGCTTTGTTATAAGCCACTTATCTTTTCCTCCGATCTGAATTTTTGTGAAATCAAATCGGAGTGTGGCGGTGATCTGGCTCGTTCTTCCTGTCCACAGGAATGTCCGGCATCTCTGCTGTTTCCCTGCAAACACGGATCTCCTTTGTAATCATATCTTTACAAAGGCACAGTGTATCGGATGCACCTGTCAGTTAACGGTCAGAAACCTGTCAATTGACGGTCAATTTTTATCACCTTCTTTCCAGCACAAATAAAATAAGACGAACAATCTTTTTACGGATTATTCGCCTTACTGCTGTTCGTTTTCATTATTCAATTCAAATTTGTAACCTATATCCCTGACACTGACAATGCAATTCCCGGCACCGTCTTCAACGACATTCAACTTTTTTCTCAATCGCTTTACCAGACACCAGATGATATTTTTAATATCACCAACAGAATAATCTTTCCATACGAGCTGGTAAATCTGTTCAAATGTGTATACTCTCATCGGTGTCACCGCTAATAAGTATAAAAAATTATATTCTTGTCGTGTTAAATGTAACGCTACATTATTCCAAAATACTTTATGTTTCTTATGATCCATTACAAGTTTTCCCTTATCAATCATCGTTTCGGATTGCTTTTGAGTTATTTTTTGTTTATTATTTCGTCGTGCCAATGAAAAAATCTGCAGATCTACTTCTTCTATAGTGCTATTTATATCCATTACACAATCTGCACCAGCGTATATTAATTCTTTTTTCCATGACATACACAATAAAGAGGAAGCATCCGTCAAAATAATAATTGGTATCTGCGTTATTTTTCTAATAGCAGATATAATATTACTTATGTTCTCTTTATAAAGGATCACTCCTATTATAAGCACATCATAAGAAAATAAACTCAAATTATGCAGTAAAATTTGTAGATTTTCTGCATAATCTGAGTTTACCTCATTGAATAGTTTTCGATATGATTGATTGTCAAAATATGCTAATATCTTGTATTTTGTGTCTTTCATATTTAATCTATTTTAGCAAAGCAACATTTTCTATTTCTTCACAGGAAAATTATCAAATGTATTGTCAATTTTTTGTGCAGCAATCCCTCTCATCGCATGCTCTTTCAGTTTTTGAAAACTTTCATCACTGACTGCATGTTCCATGCGACAAGCATCCACTTCTGCAGTTTGTGGATTAACTCCAACGGCTATAAGTTGATAAGTAAAAAAGCAATGGCGTTCGTAAATTTTTTCGGCCACATCCCGGCCAAGGTCGGTCAGGTGTATATAATGGTTTTCGTCTGTTGTCAAAAAACCGCCCTCTCGTAAAGTTCCTACTGCGTAACATACGCTGGGTTTTGAAACTTCCATGTACCGGGCAACATCCACGGAACGCACCATACCGAGTTTCTTTTGAAGTATAAGCACGGATTCTAGCTGCTGTACGACGGCTTTTTTTCTTTTGCCGTCGTGCGGCAGCTATTTCTGTTATACTAAGCTACTGTTTTCCACATTTCAGATTCACTTTAATGATTCATCTGAAACTCTTCAATCGATCCATAGTCAATTAGTTTGCTCTCGTCAAATGACTCTTGAAGTTTCTCTCCTTCTGCAAACAGGACATTTCCGCTTGAAGTCAGCGGCAACATACAGCTACTCGCTTTAAGACTTTGTGCCGGTTTATCCACAAGGATAATCAATGGATTTTTTGCTTCTATCGGCTCTGCTGCGCCCAACGCCACATGCACCGGAAATGCCAATAATGTCTCTCCATCATATTGATATAGTCCCACTCCATCAGGCAATACATTTCCATCAGCAGTCAATATAGGCATTTGAACATCTAAAAATTCCTGCATGCTATTTGCCAAACTGCCATATTCCACAGGTTTTAACTTGCTGGGATCACCAAAGCGATCTATCCATTGAGGGTTTGTCAGGATCAAATGGTCCCACCCCCCCATCCTTTAGCTCTTTTGTAATTTCAATATTGCTGTCAACTACATATGAAAGCAGAAGATAATCTTCCTCAGAATGTAAAATGCTGGAGCCATCTGCGGTTAATTCATTGCTCTCACAAACTGTATCAATGTCTGTATATGCTATATACCAAATTTCACTCGTATTGTATTGATTAAGAGTGAGTGTATCTCCACACCCAGATAGACCCAATACAAGGATGCACACGAGTGTCATCACTATTTTTCTGCTCATTTACAAATCCCCTCAGTTTTCCTTACGTTCGAGAACATGATTTTCTTTTTTGAATACCCATCATGCCTAAAATCAGAATTGCACATACGACAATACTGCCGACAATGTACTGCCATCCAAAAAATGATAGATTAAGAATATAGCGTGCTGCCGGATTAGAAAAAATGTGTGTGAACGGCTCATTCGCTGCAATTCTGCTCATTACTCCGCTGACATCTGCCAGAGGTATTCCGTAAAGGGACGCACCCAAAAAATAAAGAACGAGTTTTTCTACAATGGACGGCAGTAAAATTCCTAACACACAACCTCCCACCCGATGTGCCGCTGGTGTCTTAAAAAGATAAAACGCTCCCGCAATGTAAGGTAGAACAGCTAAACATCCACCTAAAACAACTGGTGCCAAATGAAATCCGAAGATAACAAAGACAAGGCGCAAAAGTAAATATACGCCCAAGATAATCAGCCAACTTATAATCAGAGAAGCCGCAGGCTTATTTTTCTTTGGTGTTTGCGTACGAATCTGCTGTTGCATCATCAAACCTCCTGACTGGATATTGCACCTTGGGGAACATCAGAATAATGGTTGTTCCGCATGACAACTGTGATGTGATTTGTAAATCTATCGCTAAATCTTTTGCCATTTTCTGCACTAAATATAATCCCATACCTGTGGAGCGGCTTAAAAAGCTTCCTGCGTCCCCAGTGAAGCCCTTATCAAAAACAAACGGCAGATCAGACGCGGGTATACCTGTTCCGTTATCGCTGACGGATAGAGTAATCTGCCCGCTTTCTGGATTATCCGTTACTGAAAATTGAATAGCGGGGGCGGTGTCCTTCACAGCATACTTTACACTGTTGCTAATAATCTGTCCCAAAATGAACATAAAGCCTTTTTTGTTAGAAATTACGTTACAGTCGTTCCCGGAATATGTGACAGAAAATTGGGCTTCTTCAAGCAAGGATAAATTGTCCTCAACCGCTTCCCGACAAGTCTCTAAGATCAGAATTGGTTCAAAATAGCAATCTTTGTGAGCCGCCCCAAGACGTGAAAAGTACAAAATCTGTTCTACGTTCTGCCGCACATGGTCGCGTACATATAGCATACGAGTATGCACCAACGGTGACATCTCAACCTTTCGATTATCTAAAAGAAGCGTCATAAGGGACAGAGGTTTCTTGATTTCATGCACCCAATTTTCAATATAACTTTCGTAGTTGGCAACCTTTAACTGCTGTTCGTTCACATACCCCTCTTGCATTCTCAGATGATGGGCTAATTCATGGATATATGGGCGCATTGACGCGGGGGCACTTTCACACAACAGGTATTCGTTTGTGTCGTCCGGCTCTAACAGAAAGCGCCGAAAAGCGGCATCAATTTTACTGCGTTTATGAATTGAGATGACAAAGGGGATGACAAACGCGGCAAGTGATACAAATATCATTAGCCCCACAAGGCTCAAAAAATCCCCCGGATAAGCCACCCATGCCAGAAACGCAAAGAACAAATCCAAGCAGCCAAGAGTAATCAACCAAATACGATTGGACGATACATAGGTCAAGAGAGTATTAAATTTCTTCATACTTCCACCTGCTCTTTCAAACGGTAGCCTTGCCCGCGCACCGTTTCAATGCGATCATCAAGTCCAACTTCACGCAGCGTTTTCCGCAGTCGTGTAAAATTGACTTGCAGCGCATTTTCGTCTATAAACTCCGCTGTTCCCCAAAGCACATGAAACAGGTCGCTCTTTGATACAAGGTTCGGGCTGCTTTTCAAAAGGGTGAGAAGTATTTTCCCCTCATTCTGCGGAAGAACATAAGATTTCTTTCCTGCATAGAGCGTAAAAGTGTTTGGATCAAGCAGGAAGCCGCCCCCGTTAAGCAATCCCTGCTGCATCTGTTCTTCTTTGCGGCGCAAGAGGTTTTTAATGCGGGCAAGAAGCCGTTCCGTGTTGCATGGCTTTGTTAGGTAATCGTCCGCCCCTAATCCCAAAGCGTGAAGCTCGTCCTGTAATTTATCTCTTGCAGTTAATATCAGCACAGTCCCAAGCTGTTTGGCCTTTACCTCTTTGCAGATTTCAAAGCCGGAGTGAAAAGGAAGATTGATGTCGAGCAAAATCAAGTCCGGGGAAAGAGACATTATCTGTGATACGGCATTTTCAAAGTCAAGCAAAGGAACAGCGTCATATCCCGCTTTTTCCAACACATCAATCAATTCTTCCCGCATATATACATCATCTTCAACCACAATAATTTGCGCCAATATGAACACCTCCTTCCCGAATAAGCCCATTAAGCATTTGGCTTCCAATTTAATTTGCTGATTTCACGGTTTGCTGTCCGCGCAATAGCCACACCGTACAATGCAAGCATACAAACAACGACAAGCGCCATAACGAGCAGCATAGGATAAGACTGTTGCAGTTTTGCCATATTAGAGTATAGGTAATGCTGCATTGCGCAAATTCCGACTGTACCGCTGATACACGCAGGAAACAGCGGGAGCAGAAAATACCATAGCACCTGTTGGTTTATGGAACGCTTCATTTGTTCGCGTCGTGCGCCCAGAATAGAAAGTGTCGCATACCTTGCCTTTGTTTCTCGCATTTGGGTTAGGAATTGCAGGGCAAGTAGGGCGCAAGCGATAATTAGAAGCATAAAACCCATGTATAAGGTCGTGTAGCTGCCGGAAATGACATAAAATAGTTGCCGTCCGAAATTGTCCAAATAGCTTTCGCAGTACAGGCCAGAGGGCTTTAACAGGTCACGGGCTTCCATAATCGACACCATCAGGCCATCAGCTTCCACAGTTTCGCTCGGAATACAGAAATTGTGATAAACGGTAACGGTGTCTGGATTTACATATTCAGAATATACTTCATCGGAAACAATCAATGCGGTTATGATTTTTACGTTTTCATCCGCAGTCAAGCCTTTCATCGGCACAAACGGGATAAGCGTAATTGGCAGTCCGTCAATAGAAATCAAGACTTTACCATTAGCCCGTGCGTCCTCCGCAATCTGGTTCAACATGGTGGTGGTTTCTTCTTTTGTACTCCCCTGAAAATCCGGGTTAAGATAGAATACAGCTTCGTCGATTCCAAGAACGATAGTTTTTTCTCCAGCTGCTTCCAGCAATTCGTTATATGAAGATACGGGAATTAAAAATGGCGAAGCTCCCGTAGTATCAATACACCCTAAAAGGTTAAGCGCGGCTGGTTGATTGGGACTGAACTCATAGCTTGTAGCTCCTTGTGTGACGGGATCCTCTACTTCTGGCGGCAGATTCAAAACAACCTGTTCACGCAGCCCGGACCAATCTATAAAAGAGTTCGCTTTCACGGAAGCTGGGCGTTTCATTGTTCCTGTTTCCATGCGGCTCAAATCAGCCACATAGGGCTGCATTTGCTTACCCGAAAGGTATTTTTCAACAGTCGCTTCATTGCCCGTGACGGTAAAATCGTAAACAGAAGATCCCCGCGTCATTTGGTTCCCATACGACATAATGCGGGTTGATCCGTCCGCAATGAGCATGATAGTGAGCATAATCAAAATAGATGCAACACCGATTGAAATATACTTGTGGACTATATTTTCGTGTAACTGCCGCAGAGTGAAAATATATAGACCGTGTGTTGTGTTGCGTTTCACAGAAGCCGCCGCTGCGCTCAGCAAGCCTGCAAGCCCACGGATAAAAAGCATTGTTCCCACAATACCTAATATCACGGCAACAATTATCATCATACCGCCAGCAACCATGAAATACTTTAGGATTACCCAATATGCAAGCGTCAAAACTACCGCTCCGAGAATGAGGGAAAATAAGTTCCCACTCATTTTTCCAACTTGCTGTTTCTTCGCCATTTCTCCATAAAGGAGTTGGTGGATTTCTTTGTTGAATAGTTTTCCACAAAGGATGAACAACGCGACAACTTGAATCATTAGAAATCCAAGCGTTGTCAAGAGAACAGCGCTCACAGAAAAACTTGACTGATGTGCAATTATGCCGCGACCTACAAGCCGTGCCGTAGCAAGGCTGATTACCTCTGATAAAAAGCCGCCGCAGATCAGTCCGCCCAAAAGAGCCAGCAGTGATGTGATTAGCCCCTCTGCCATGATTTGAATAAACAAGTGTCGCTTTGTCATTCCAAACATCAGGTAAAGCCCTAATTCCCGGCTCCTACATTCAAGCTGATATTTGTTCGCAAAAATGACAAGGAAAAATACAAACAGCAGCGAAAAAAGATAAACCGTCGGCATTAGCATTGTCAGAAGTCGATTAACAGCGTCACTTTCGATTTCCTCCAAGAAGCGCATCACGTCCTGACTTCCAAGGGAGAGGACGATATAAAATGTGGCTACAGCTGTAACCATAGTAAGAAAATAAATCAGGTTCTCACTACGGTTTCGTTTGGAGTTTCGCCACGCAAGGTTAAAGAACATTTGCACTCCCTCCTCCCATCTGTGCCATTACCTGTAAGATACGCGCATAAAATTCCTCCCGTGTTTCAGTCGGAATTTTCCGGCGCAGCTCATGGAAAATCACACCGTCCTGTATGAATAGGATTCTGGAACAAAAACTTGCAGCGTTCGGGTCGTGTGTTACCATCAAAATTGTGCGTCCGCGACCGTGATTGATCTCGCACAGTTTTTCCATAAGCAACCGCGCTGCCTTTGTATCCAATGCCCCAGTTGGCTCATCTGCCAAAATAATATCGGGGTCGGAAATCAAACTGCGGGCGGCAGCGACGCGCTGTTTTTGACCACCTGACATCTGCGCCGGAAATTTGGAGAGCACATCCGTGATTCCAAAAAGTCCTGCAATGTCATTCAACTTCTTCTCCGCAGCAGATATATCTACATTATGGATAGAAAGCGGCAGCAGGATATTTTCTCTGCCAGTCAAGTTGTCAAGCAAAGCAAAATCCTGAAACAGATAGCCTATTTTATTGCCCCGATACTCAGCCAGTTTTTCGCTATCAAAGGAACTCACATTTGCGCCGGAAAGCAGGACTTGCCCGGAGGTCGGTTTAATAACCGTAGCAATGCAATTTAGCAGGGTCGTTTTTCCTGATCCGCTTGCGCCCATGATCCCCAAAAATTCGCCATCAAGAACATCAAAGGTAATGCCATTAAGAGCTTTTGTAGGAACACCCTCTTTCGTATATACCTTGTGTATATCTCGGACTTCCAAAAGTTTTTCTTTGCAATTCATATTATCACCTTTTGCCTTTTCGCTTTTTGATTAGTTGTTGATTATATTTTACTGCATGGCAGGAAGATAAACCACTTACAGTTGATGTAAGGTTTCTATGCTAAATGCTAAAGGGCGGCGATGTGACGTTTGTGCCAGATCGCCGCTGCTTTTCTTTATATTTATTCTATCCGATGTGCTTGCCCGCTTCAAGGTAATAGTTATGAATTATTTTGGCTATCAAGTGGAACTATATAAACATATCCGAAAGAAACAAATTTTCTTGATAAAGATCATGTTTCTTCACTCAAAGATAGCTTTACAAAATACACCTCTAAGGCTACTACAATAGGTAGGGCGCAAGGTCTTATGCAGAAGCACTTTGAGACCTTGCGCCCTCTGTTATTCTACCCTAAAAATACTTTGCCAGCTGCTTCAGACCACGCCGGATGCTGTCACGGATACAGGTAAGTTTGCATCCTTCATTACTCTTTAATGGAATTTGTATTCTCAGTTTTATAATCGGTATAATCAAGCCCATTAACCGGCATAATAAGGTCATTCCATCACATAAACCGGAACGATACGATATTATTGAGGTGAACGATTATGCCGATTGATGATTTAACTGCTTTAGGGCAAAAAATGCGGGAAGCCCGAAAGAATAAAGAACTGACACAACAGGAACTTTCTGATCTGAGCCATGTTTCTGTAAAGCAAATCGCCAATATCGAAAAAGGGAAAATGAATCCTTCCTATTTGATTTTGAGAGCATTGGCAAAGGTCCTGCACATCTCTTTAGATACACTTATAAATCCAGATGTTTCTCTGGAGGATGCGGGTGTCAATCAGATGAAAATGCTTTATTCCAGCTGTCCGCCAGAAATGCGTGACACCCTGCTGCATCACACCCAGGAAACGGTGAAAGAACTGACAGAGTTGTCCGAAAAATTTGAAACGAATTGAGCCAGTGAGTGAAATTTAACGATTCTCTCACTGGTTCTTTTCATTTCATATAAAATTAAAATTTCAATCAAATAAAAAAGTCAACTTGTACATATCAAATTTCTCTTCATAGGTTATAACTTATATTTTTATTTTCAAAGTATACCATATCCCATGATTGTTCCGTTATTAATATTATAGCTTCTCTGGTTCACGGCATTGCTGGAGTTTCCTTCTACGGTGTATACGGTACTGCCTTCGGTTTTCTCCACGATTCCCACATGGTCTGAGGTTCCGTCCCCGTTCCAGTCAAAAAAGATCAGGGTTCCGGGTGCTGGGGAATATCCCCGGCTTTTCCACTTTCCCTTGCTCTGGAACCATGCGATTCCATCATCGCACAGGGAGAATTTTGGCATCTTGCCGCTCTCGATGAGTCCTGCCTGATCCCCACACCAGCTGGCAAAGCAGGCACACCATGCCACATGGCTGTCAAAGCCATACCACGACCAGAACTTCTGGCCTCCCTCATTTCCAAGCTGGGTAAGTGCCACCGATACGATCTGGCCGCTGCCTCCAAACAGGCCGGCAAACAATCCGCCGCTGGAATAATACCGCAGGACATGTGGGACGTACTCTGGGTCGCCATAGGCACTCCATCCATGCGAAGCCGCCTGCTCGTTGGAGAACTGCAGGGCATTTTCGGCACTGTAACCGCCATACTTCCGTATCGCCCACGTTATGTATCCGTTGCCGTAGTTATATCCTTGCAGGGACAGTTTCAGCTTATCCATATCCTGTGGACTGGTGCATCCGGCTTCCTTCAGGCAGTCTGCATAATACTGGATTCCTACCTGTATGGAGTAATCTGCGTCCTGGATGGCATTGGGACTGTTGGAGTACCTAGTGTTGTATGGGCACTCACTGCTCTGCATGGGATCGGTTCCCCGGCCGCCGGATTCCTGCATCATGATTGCCTGTATCACGGAAACGTATTCGGGGATTCCGTACTGGTTGGCATATTTCTGGATAGCTGTTGTATAGGAAAGGACTTCCTGACTCAATGCTTCGTTGCTCTCTGAGCTTCCTGAAAATGCCGCACCGCCAATGATTCCAACCATGATAACCAATAAAAGAACGATAACTGCTCCGGCGGCTCCCAGTGCAGCCATCATGGACTGCACGGTTTTCGCTGCCACTTCCACGGCGGCCCTAGCTGCCTTGAATGTATTCTCCCCTGCCCTTGCCGTTTTCTGTATCCGACGGATTCCATCAGAAGTCTGCAAGGCTGCTTTCTTCGCCGCCTGTTTCGCTGCCCTTCGTTCCATCTGCTTCTGCATCCGGGCTGTCAGGGCGTTGGAGCTGGCCGCACGGAGCTTCTGCTCTGGCTGGACGCTGATCTTCGCAGACTGGGGAGCCGTCTTGATGATACGCTTCTGTATGGTTTTCGGCTCCGGCTGTTTCCTTGGTTTTTCTTTAATCCGAATGGTTTCCGGCTGTTTCTGTCGGATGGCGGTCTGCCTTACTGTATCTTTTGCTTCCTTCTTCCGGCTCTGTTCTCGGATGGAGAGCTGCTTCATTTCTGCTATTTCCTGTCTGTTCTGGATTCTTGGTGTCTCCCTGGCAGCCCGGATCTTCTGCTCTTTCGTTTTGACGGCATCTGAAACCACCTTTTGCCGCTGGGCTTCCTGGATCTGTACTTCCCGGATCTGTGCTTCCTGAGCTTCCCGGCTGGCAGGATTGGCGGTCTGTGTGTCCCCTGTTCCTCTGGCGGTTTCTTTCTCCGCTTCTTTTTTGCCAGCGGCTCTCTGTTTGATCTTCTCGTAGGAAGTCTGTGCGGCTGTCTTTCCGGCTCTGGTTACAGTTCTGCCTGTCTTTCTTGCAGCCCATTCCTCTGCGGATGTGACTTTCCCACTGGCATATTCGGATGGGGACTGTTCTCCCATGTCATTGTCCCTGGCATTTGCGATGGTCTGGGATTTTTCCTTGCTCTCCAGTATGGCCGTCCGCATCAGCTCCTTGGGGATTCTGGAGGCAGGATTTTTGGTCTTTGGTTTTGTTGTAACTTCTTTGGTTTTGATATCCTTCATCTCTCACCTCCAGTCCCGGCTTGTCCCGCTCTTACGCTTCGCCCGGCTTGGTTGTCATCAGGCGGTACAGTTTTGTATTTCTTGGAAACGAATTTTCAAACGGCACCAGATTCCCGGAACAGCGGATCAGACCATGGCCGGCACCCACATTGGTGATGTAGGATAACTGATTGTCTGAAATATTCAGAAGTGCCGCCAGCTCATCCCGGTCGGTGGTAGCCTGATTCAAAAGGATCAGGAACTCACTGTTCGCCAGCATCAGGCGGGCGGTATCGGATTTCAGAAGTTCCTCAACGTTCTGGGTAAGTCCGGTTACAAATCCGGAATACTTACGGATACGCTTGTACAGGCGGTAGAAAAAGTCCGCACTGTATTCATAGCGGAACAGCAGATAAAACTCATCCGCAAAGATCCATGTCGTTTTTCCCTTCTTCCAGTTCTGGATCACACGGTTAAAAATCGAATCCAATGTGACCAGCATGCCAAGGGGCATCAGCTGTTCGCCCAGCTCCCGGATGTCATAGTCGATGATACGGCTCTTCGTGTTGACATTGGTTTCCTGGGCAAAGGTGTTCAGACTGCCATTGATAAACAGTTCCGAAGACAGAGCCAGCCCTCTGGCTTCTTCCTCCGGCTGGAGCATGAGTTGTCGGTACAGGTCCTTTAAGGTCGGCACCTGCCCTTTGTAACCGCCCCTCATATAATCCCGGTACACATCTGCGGTGCAGCGGTCAAGGATGGATTTCTCCTTTGCCGAAAGGTTTCCGGCTCCTACGAGCTGCTCAAACAGGGAAAGGATAAATTCTGACTTCTCAATCAGAGGATTTCGGTCATTGCCATAGGCAGAATCCATATCCAGTGCATTCAGATGGGTATCCGAGGTTGCCGAGATCCGGATGACCTCTCCGTTTAAGGCTTCCACCAGAGAAGCAAACTCCGACTCCGGATCGAGGATGAGGATGTCATCTTCCGTGGAAAGGGCAAGGTCTACGATCTCCTCTTTTGCCGAGAAGCTCTTGCCGGAGCCGCTGACACCCAGTCGGAAAGAGTTGCCGTTTAACAGCTTCCTTCGGTCTGCCACCAGCATATTTTTGCTGACGGCATTCTGCCCATAATAGATGCCTCCCGGCTGCATGATTTCCTGCGTATGGAACGGGATCAGGACGGCGGTGGATTCTGTAGTAAGGGTACGCACTGCATCGATTTTCCGCAGGCCATACGGCAGGACGGTATTCAGTCCATCGACCTGTTGCCACTTCAAAGTTGCCATCTGGCAGAGGTGTTTTCTCGCAATGGAATACAGGGTTTCCGTATCGGAGTCCAGTTGTTTCTTGCTGTCTGCCATATGTACCATTGTCAGGATGCCGAACATCATCCTCTGATCCCTGGTGGTCAGATCGTCCAGCATTTCCTTGGTCTCTTTTCTCTGCAGCTCCATGTCATAGGGAACTACGGCTGAAAAGTTATTGTTGGCATTCTGGCGTCTCTGCCAGTTGGTGACGTTTGTCTCCACGCCCAGCAGTCGGTTCTGGATCTCACGCACCGCTTCGTCTGTCGGTACGGGGATGATATCAATGGACAGCATCAGGTTCCTGCCAAGGCTGCACAGTTCGGAGATCATCTCATCCTTTACATAGCTGGCGTAATCTTCCATAAAAAGGACTCTGCCGTACTGCTCGCCCAGCTTGAAATGGTCGTTATGGAATTCCATTGTGTCCGGGCAGATCCAGTCTTTGAAGCTGTGTCCTTTTTTCGCAAAGGCTTTCATGTCAAATGGAAAACTCTGTGGAACGTCTGCCTTGAAAAAGTCCCGGAAGATCTGTAGCCTCTGCTCTGCATCCAGCTCTTCCCCAATAGAGGACAGCTTGGCCAGATGGGTGATGATGTCCGTTCCCACACGTGCGAAATAGGTTCTGGCTTCATCGATGTTTTTCTTGTGGACGCTGATGGTCAGATAGCGTTCCTGGTAGATACTGTTGTTGGTACCGGAGATCTTGGAAAGGAGCATGTCATTGTACTCTTTCCGGTACTCGTCCAGACCGTCCCCTTTCATCGGGATCAGCAGGGACTGCTCAAACTCTTCCTTGTTGATCTTACGATTGTTCAGGGTGATCTTCGCCGTACAGCCAGAATCCAGTGCATTTAAAAGTTCAGAGTAGTCCAGGAACATTTCCGTCTTATCCGCTTTACTGGCAATGGAATAGTTGATATCCGTAAACCGGAATGTCCTGGAATACTTGCTCTCCACCTGAAAAATACCATCTGGCCAGATCTTGCGAATCGGGATGGCCTGCTGGACAGACTTCGGTACTTTAAATTTTTCCTTGTCCTGTTTCAGTGTCTGACTCAGGGTTTTAATCAAAGGCATCACCCCTTCCTCTTCGCTTCTTTGGTTTCTTCTGTTTCGTCCGCTTCTTTTCCAGAAGTTCCGCTCCGTTTCCCATCATCTTTTCACCCAGCCGCAGGCTCTCTTCCATGCAGGAAAAGTACAGGTTCTCTGATTTGAATACCAGCCGTTTCGGGTACAGCAGTTCGGATTTGATGACTGCCCATGCGAACTGTTCTGCCGTCATGCCGTGGTAACGGAAAAAGCCGCAGGCTGCAAAGGGAGCCGCCCCAAGCACGCACAGCCATCCGGTTACCTGTTCCCCGGCATATTTCCGGGTGACAAAATAGATTCCAAGGGCTGCCAGGATCGCCAGTACCGAAAATAAGCACTGCCGGAAGCTTAAGCCCCAGAACATTGACTCCTGATAGTCTCGGATTTCTTTATTCATTTTCACTTCCATGTTGTTTCCTACCTTTCTCTTTGTAATCTCTGTTTTTTCTTTTGTTTCTGTTTTGGTACATCCCTTTGCCGGATGCCATTTCTTTCCATAAATCTTTTTGTTCCTTCCGGATCAAGCTCTGCCAGTTTTTCAGGTCGAATGCAACCCTCTGGAAGATGCAGTAACCGGAGGATGCGGTATCCGGCTGTATCGTTCCCAGCTTATGCTGCTTTATAAAACGAAGCTTTTCTTTGCTGAAATTGTGGTCGATATAGGCTTCATTGATACCGCCCAGCGGAGCAAAAGGCAGGTTTACCGTAAGGTCTGCAAAGCTTTCCGGGTATCCATCTTCCATATGGTAAAGCCCGATATAGAGATTGTCATCGCTCATGTAACTGTCTACCCTGAGAAATAATTCCTCCCGGCCATACTGCCAGTCGTAGCTCAGTGTCTTTGGTTCTTCCATTTTTTTCGCCTCCTATAATCCCATGATTTCTTTTACGATACGGTCGGATGCCTTGACTGCCCCGACCAGTACCAGCAGGTTAAATACCAGTTCCCCGACGTAATTCCAGACAATGGTCACGGCGGACAGGCTGGTGTCCCCGATGGCCGGCGGACTTGATGCAAACACCGAAAAGATGATGCAGGCCAGTGCGATGATGGCTCCTTCCAGACATACCCCGGCGTAGGAACGGATAAAGTTCTTTCCTACAGACTGGGTTGGCTCCCCGGCAAAGGTTGCCAATGGAATCGGTGCGATGGCTGTGTACATATACAGCTTAAACATTCTCCCGTATACAGTCAGAATCATGACAAATGACAATACCGTAATCAGCAGGCTTCCTAATAAAGTTACGATCCACAAAGGGATAGATTCCAGCATCCCGACCGCTTCGATCTTGTCCACGATCTCCGAGGGCAGTTCCGTTACGGTTCCCCCTGCCATCCCGGAGTGGGACATGATGTTGGTCACGATGCCCTGCACAATGGAAAAGATCGCTGTCAGAAGCTCCATGCCGGACATAACGGCTCCCTGTGCCAGTGCAAAACGGATAAAGGCTTTCACTACGTGTTCCGGCTTTTTCATATCCGTGAAACTCCCACAGGTTTTTACCAGCCCTGCCGCAAAGAACAGAACCAGCAGGCCGTACCCGATGGCTTTCAGTCCACCGTTGATGTTCGTCATCACGCTCCAGATTGCCCCGCCCTTGAAATTCTCCGGGCTTTGCGTCAGCAGTGTCCAGATTTCAGCCAGCTTGTCGCTCCAGGTCTGCAAGGCAGAATTTAGATTCTGTACGATCCAGTTATCACTCAAACAGTTTCACCTCCCATCCTCAAAAGTGAGCAGGGAGCCGGCATTTCGCATGGCTCCCCTTCTGGACTCTTCTCCTATCCCATGATTAGGTCCAGGATCTCTTTTGCAAAGGTAATGATGATACCGCCTGCCAGTGTCAAAAATCCGTTTGCCCTCTGGCTTGGATCGTGGCTCTTTAAGGACAGACCGACCTGCACGATACCAAATCCCAGCAGAATCAGGCCAATGGCGCGGATCAGGGAAAAGATAAACGTGGATAGGTTATTGACTACGGTCAGCGGATCGCCTGCGGCATAAACGCAGGTCGCCCCAATGCAGATCGACAGTACCATGACTGCATACAGAGCAAACAGTTTCTTCTGCCCTCTCTTCATCTTTAGCGGTGCGGTCTCTTTCCTGATTTCTGTGTGTTTCTTATTTTTCAGTAAATTCATTGGCATTCCTCCCATCAAAAAAGCTCCCCGATGATGTCCTCATCCAGAAGCAGTTCGTAATCGTCATATCTTGTTTCGTCAAATGTAAAATCGTCATGCGCCAGCGGTGCTTTCGCATAATTGAACGGGCCGGCACCTCCGTCCTCGGTATACCGGATGTTGGGATGCTTCATCAGGTCATACTTGGCATCCAGTATGGGCCGCTCCCCGCGGATAAACAGAAGTGCATTCTGGTTATCCAGCATACGGACTTCATCCGGCTGTAACAGCTCCCTTCCGCTCTGCTGGAAGTTGGTGGAGTAGCTGCCGGATTTTCCTTTGGTTTGCCCGTAGGTGTTGGTGTCTATGGTTTCTTTCCCCAGTAATTCTGATACATATTTGTGTGTCTCTTTTTCATTGCCGCCCAGGTACAAAAACTCATCGCAGTTGCCCACCAGACTTTCCCAGGAGTCCTTGAACAGAGCCTTTAGCTGGCTCATGTTCTGGATGATGATGCTGCAGTAAATGGAACGGGAACGGCAGGTTGCCAGGATCT
The DNA here is from genome assembly GCA_020735665.1 of Lachnospiraceae bacterium GAM79. Classification (NCBI taxonomy): domain Bacteria; kingdom Bacillati; phylum Bacillota; class Clostridia; order Lachnospirales; family Lachnospiraceae; species Lachnospiraceae bacterium GAM79. Next base: position 68,189 of record CP085928.1, on the reverse strand, counting down.
TCTCAAACTCATTTGGCAGGGATACGTTTGGAAACTCATCCATGATGCAGTTGACCGGAACCGGGAGGGCACCGCCATGCACACGGTCTGCCATGTAATAAAGCGTCTGGAAAAGCTGGCTGTAGATCATGCCTACCAGATAATTCAAAGAGGTGTCTGCATCCGGGATACAGCAGAAAAGGGCAACTTTTCTTTCTCCCATGTTGGAAAGATCCAGTTCATCAGTATTGGTCAGCTTGGCAATCTGCGGCAGATTGAAGGCTGCCAGCCGGACACCTACACTGATCAGGATGGACTTGGCGGTCTTTCCTGCCGCCTGCTTGTAAATGTGATACTGCTTGACGGCAATGCTGTCCGGGTCCCGCATCTCCAGACGGTCAAACAAAATGTCCAGAGGGGACTCGTAGTCCTCGTCCTCTTCTTTTACCTGTGCCGAGCCTAACATCTCCATAATCATGGCGAAGTTCTGTTCTTCCGGCGGAGCTTCGTGGAGCAGATACAGCATCAGTGCCTGAAGCAGTGCGGTTTCGCTCTTCTCCCAGAAGGGATCGGAGGACTGGGAACCTTTGGGTGTGGTGTTTTGTATCAGATTGGAAATAAGACGGAGCACGTCTTTGTCATCGTGGACATACTCGAATGGATTGTAGCAAAAAGATGTGTCGGGATTGATGAGGTCAAAGACACGCACCTCATATCCTTTCTTTTCCAGCAGACCGCCTGTCTTTCGGAGCAGCTCGGCTTTCGGATCGGTGATGACCATCGAACAGCAGCACTGCATGATGTTTGGCAGGGCAAAGCCTCTGGATTTTCCTGCACCGGAGCCTCCCACTACGAGAATGTTGAGACATCTGCGGTGCTTGTGGGTGTCAAGGCTAATGCGGAAGTTCTGTGTCAGCAGGATGTTCTGGGAGTACGGCTTCTTGCTATATTTCTTACAGATCTGCCGGGCATCGCCCCATCTGGCAGAGCCATGTTCTTCCCCTCTGCGGTAGTTCTTCTGACTGGAATAAAAAATGCCGATCCCGGCTGCGTAAAGTAACGTGCAGACCAGCATCGACTTGATGGTGTATTCCGTATAATGAAACTGGAAGGGATGGTTCAGCTTTTCTGTGAGAACCTCCATCAGCTCGAAAAGATTCCTGCCCGGCTGGATGGCATCCGCAAGCAGGATTGCTACCCACCAGATGACAGGCAGTCCGGCAAGCCAAATCACCCAGTCTGACTTCCGGCTGTTTGTTACCGGGATGGCTGCTGTTTGGGCCTCTCTGCTCTTGGCAGGTCTGTAATGTGGAAGCTGTCCACTCCCGGAACGAGGGCAAGGCTGCTTCCATTCTCCCAGTTTACGTGGATCTGCCCTGCATCGTCTACCATATCCACCTTACCTTTTAAGCCGGGTGGCATGTGGCTCTCCCCCTCCATGCTGTTAAGCATGACCTCGGTTCCCGGCGGATATCTTCTCCGCATGGCTTCTATTCTTTCTTGTGTCATATTTCTGTATATTTGTACCACATCCTTTCTTCATCTTCCCCTTCCACGGTATGGGCGGTATCTGGATTTCATGATCTTTAACAGGACGCTGTCGATCCCATCGGAATAGCGTCCGTTTTTCAGGTATGTGTCCCGGAGCTGGTTTAAGGCTTCCACGGATTTGCTGTGTTCGGCTTCTGTCAGGTAGAGCTTTCCCTCTTCCTGCTCTGCCAGCTTCAGAACCAGATCCCGTGTGGTATCCACCGGAAGCCCCTGTTCTTTTTCCTGCCGGAACACTTCCCGGAGTGCATGGATCAGCATGTGGTTCATGATCCGGTCCATCTTTACATATCGCATTCTTGTCATAGGCGAGCCTCCTTTTTTCCTCTTTTTTCTCAACCACAACATACCACACTTCCTCCCGGAAAGCTACTGCAAAAGAGCCGGAAAAGCCCCTTTTTATCAGCGTTCCGGAGACTTTTTACTCTTGGCAGGTTTCTCCGTTTTTTCCTCCGGGATGGCAAATTCATCGGTCATAAATTCCTGCTCGCTTTTGCCAAGGTTGCGGTCTACCTGCTTGCCAATGGAATAGGCTGCACTCTTTACATCCTGGATAAAGGAGCGGAGTTCTTTCGGATCTTTCTGTCCGAATGCCTGCATCTGGCATACCTTGTCAAAGGAAAAACCGGAGACATCCACGCCGTATTTCTGTGCTGTCACATACGCCGCACAATAGGCCTGTGCCGATACCCCTGCCCGGCTGTAGCTTCCATCGTGATGGTCAAGGGATGCACAGGCCAGCTCCCGGCTGATGGAATGGAACGTTGCATTTTCGCTCATGCCATTTCGGACATAGATCGTCCGCTTATTCGGGATGTACTGTGCCTGTACCTTATCCGGCAGATTGTCTGCGATCTGAATCCGTACCTCGCTGTCGGTCAGCAGTGCTTCCATCAGCTGGTCCATCGGCTTTGGCTCTGCCTCTTCTGGCTGCTTGGTACGGATCTGGCTGATGTCATAGGCTTTCTGGATGGAGTACCCCTGCTGGATGACACCGTCCTTTTCATATTCCTGTCCGACAATGAAGTTGTATCCCTTGCTTCCGGTCTTGACTACCTTGCCTTCTTCCTTCCATTTTTCAAAGGTCTTGACCTGCCGGATCTCCGGATTCTGTGCATAAAGCAGGAACAGGTTGTCTGTCCTCTGCGGCTTGCACTGTCCCATAAAATCAAGGAATCCTTTTAAGGAGTCCCCATTCTGGAAGACCTCCTGTGCCTTTCCATCGATCATACCCCAGATTTCTTCCCTCTCCTGCTTTTTCTGTGCGGCATATTCTTCTTTCGATAACCGCTGGGCGGACTGCTCCTGCGAGTCCTGCCCTAAAAATTTTGTCAGGTCCATCTCCTACCTCGCTTTCACCTTTCGTTTCTTTCTTGCTTTCTTCTGCGTTTTCCTTGGTCCACGGTTCTTTTCCCGGCTCCGCTTCTGGGATTCCTCTGCTTTCTCCCGTTTGATGTTCTCCAGCTCCCGGCGGACACTGGGACGCTCCTGTTCCCTCTGCCCTGCATCAGTCCCTTTTTCCTGCCCGGTAGAAATATTTCTGCTGTGCAAGGAAGAGCCGGACAGATTCTCTTCCCCCTCTTCCTGCACCGGGATAAAATTTTCCGGTTCGGAAAACTCCTTTTCGGGATGATTCTGGTTCTTTTCCTCTTCAGAAAAGTCCATGTCACCGACCTGGAATGCTTCGTCCAGATCGCTGATTTCAAACTGCACCTCGCCCTCCGGCATCTGCACAGTTTCCTGTACTGCTTCGGTTTCCGGTGCTTCCATTCCGGCGGTTACCTCATGGACAGCTTCCCCGACTTCGCTCCTTACAAAATCAAGGTTCATCTTATCCATGACACGGTTGACTTTGGCTGCATCATCGGCAAAGACCATGACCTCGCTCATCTCCGGGTTCTTTTTATCCCGGATGATCACATAGAGCAGTCCTCGTTTCCTGCCCTCACTGCAGAATTCACGCAGGCGGTCAGATGGCACAGTGAAGAACTTCAATGGCTTGTTCTCCTTTAACATCCGCACCATTCTGGTCTTGCCCCTCGTTTTCTTCTGGTCTTTTAATACGGCGGCAACAAATACCGCCAGATGCTTTGCCAGCGTACCCGAAAGCCTGAGCCCGTGGTCCACGCCGTCTAGGGAATACCGGACGATCTGGTCCGCCGCATCGCCTCCATAATTCATGTTGTTCACCTGCTTTCTGTTCTCGGTTTTCTGTTTTTCTCCGTCTGTTCTTCTTCCTGTCTCTGGATCTGCTCTGCCAGACGCATCTTTTCTTCCATCTCCTGGGACTGCTGTTCGATCCGGATACAAATGCGGATATCCTTTCGAAGCGGCTTCAGTTCTTCGGTGATCTGACCGATCCTGACACTGTCCGGTTCGCTCCGGTAGAGCCGCTTCCGCTCTTTCGTGAGTGCCTGTACCCTCTCTTCCAACGATGTGCGGTAGGCGAGTAGCTCTTCACGGCTAGTAATCTGATGCTTCTGTAGAAATTCCATCTGCTCGATCCTGGCATCCAGTTTTCGGATGTCTGCCCGGAGCACCGGGGAAATCCTTTTCGGCTTCTGCTTTAGTGCACCCATCTGGTACAGATAGGAATAGTACAGGGCCTGTATCCCTTTTAACTTCTTTTTCGGGAATCTGGAATCTCCTTCTTTTCCAGCAGGTATCCTGCTCTTGGGCTGCAAGATCCACTGCCGGATGCTCTCTTCCGAGTAATGCTTCCCAAGGCTCCGCAGACGGATATACCGTTCCATCCCCGGTGCTTTTAATGCAATGTACTTCCGGTTCAGCTTCCACTGGTATCCCCTCTGCTTCATCTGTTCCAGAAACTGTTTCCATGTGAAGCTCTCTGCCACAGCATCCCGGATGTCCAGACGGATCGAGGTTCTCCAGGTCGGCTTTCCGTCCTGTTCTGCCATCCACTGTGCATAGGATTTCCCTTTGCCGTTTTTCGGTTCGATGACAGATAAGCCGTATTTCAGGCATAAGGCATCCGAAGCTTTCCGCACATCCTCATAGTAACTCCTGCTGTTGCTGTGGTACTTTTTCCCATCTTCCATGCTCACGGAATTAAACACGATGTGGTTGTGGTAATGCTCCGTATTCAGATGGGTGGTGATGACTGCTTCGTATTTTCCCTGAAGGAGCCTTTCTGCCATTTCCATGCCGATCTGGTGAGCAAGCTCCGGGGTGACTTCCCCTTTGACAAAGCTCTGCACCAGATGGTACCCCTGTACTCCGTCCATCTTGTGGTATCGTTTCTTCGTAGCTACCATATCTTGATAGGCAGTCTCACAGACGCAGCCGATGGCATCCTCAAAAACGGAACGCTCCGTCTTGTCCCGATTCATGGCGTAATCGATGGCTTCTTCCAGAGAGCCGGCACTCTGCCCTTTCTTGGTGGTCTTATCCTTGTTTCGGATGTACGTGATGGAATTGTCCAGACGGCTGACCGGGATGATACTGGTGTATGCCATCGGCTACCATTCCTCTTTGACCAGCCTCCATGTCTCTTTCGTCATGCGGAGCATTTCCCGGATACTCTCTTCCCCGGCCATCCCACAGCCGTTGGCTACATGGGCAAGCTGATTGGCGTTGTTGCACAGACCGGATATTTTCCGCAAAAGCTCCGTATGATGCTCACAGGGTCTTGCCCGGACTTCGCCACCCATGACAATGGAACGGATGTATTCCTCACGGGACAGGCCGCTTTTTTCTACCTGCTCTTCCAGAAAACGCAGCTCTTTTGCATTGAGGCGGACTGGTATCACATGGTTCCTTTTTCTCATCTCTTCACCTGCTTTCCAACGGGTTATTGGTTGCGTCATTACATTTCACGATTTTTCCAGATCAGGAAACCTGCCAGAACGCCGATGGCTACCGCTGCAGCAATGATCTTTTTCTTCATATGGGCCTCACCCCCTTTCCGATACCTGGCACAGCTCCATCGGGGCGAACATGATCCCTCTCTTTTCCATCTCTTTTGCGAATTCCAGGAGGTTCCATTTTTTCCCATCAATCATAGCAGAATCGGCATCCAGATAGTGGCAGGTGGATACGTTCCGCTCTCCATTTGGGGCATTCTGCACAAGGCTTTCCCCGTCTGCCAGACGGAACAGTTCCTCTCCCTGGCTGTTTACAAAACAGATGCACACGCCGTGGTCAATGATCTCCTTTGGTTTCATCCGGCACCGCTCCAGTGCCTCATCCTCACGTTTTCCAGCTATGAAAAGACACATTGCAAAAACGCCCATTACTCCTCCGGTCATTGTGCCAAGTATAAATCCCAACATTTTTTCGTTCTCCTTTCGTCTGTTTACGGCTCGGTATGGGGGATTGGGGTTCTCCCCAAAGTGCGTTTGGATATCCAAACGCTATGCTTGCAAAACCAGTCGCATCCGGTTTCGTCCCCTCTGAACCAGTCGTTTTTCTGAATCATTCATTTTCCTTGATTTTGCTCAACCCATCCAGTGTGGTACAGATGATATGGAGTCTGTCAGCCATGCTGATCTCCGTGTTCATCGTCCCGGTGGTCTCTTTTCCGCAGACAACCACCATCCTGCACCGCCTTAATATCTGGTGGGACATTCTCCGCATGGCCTGCATATCCTCTGCATCCCCGTCATCAAGGAATGGGGAAAAGCTGTACTGCGGGCAGATCGGCACATATCCCAGTTCGTAGATCTTCCGGCAGTACCGCTGTACTTTGGTCTTTCCTTCTTCTGCAGAACAGCAGACATAAGCAAGTGCCTGTTCCAATACGACCATCTCCTTTCCTGGCCGGACAGGTTTCCTCTGCCCGGCGTTTTTCCAAAAAGAAACACCCACAAAGCATTCCGCTCTGTGGATGTCTTGTGGACATCTGGATTCTTTTCTTCTCTTTTTCAGATGTCTGCCAGACATCCGGCTACTGTGGTTCTTTGTTTTCCGCTTCTTCCCCAGCTTCCAGTGCAATGCGGACACGGTCGCTTCCCAGCTTATAATACGCATCGGTCACTTCAATGCCGACTGCCTGAAACCCCGACTCTGCCGCCGCAAGGATGGTAGTACCAGCTCCGGCAAACGGGTCTAAGATCAGGCCGCCCGGCTCACAGATCTGGATGACATCCTTCATCAGCTGGAGCGGCTTTTCTGTCACATGGATGCGGTTCTGGGGATTCCCATAACGGAACACACCCGGAAGGCAGGACACCGGGCGGTTGATCGGCATCGGTCCGTTGCTTCCCCATACAATATATTCTGCCTGCTGGCGGAATCTGCCTTTCTGCGGACGGGAGTTCCCCTTGTCCCAGACGGCAGTCCCTCTCCAGATCCACCCTGCCCACTGGAGGGCATCGGTGATGGACGGGTACTGTCTCCAGTCAATAAAGAGGCAGATCGGAGCCCCTCTCTTGCAGGCTTTCCGCACATCGTACAGCCATTCTGCCATCCAGTGGGTCCAGGAACGCTGGTCTTTATTATCCCCATCAAAATCCGGCAGGGCATTTTCTGCTTTCATGCTGCTGTACTTCTGGTTGGTAGTTCGGTTGCGTTCGTTCTGCTTGGTTCCCCCGGACGCATAGGGCGGATCGGTTATAACTGCATCAAAGATCCCCGGCTGGAATCCTTTGACCAGTTTTAAGGTATCTCCATGCAGGATACGCCAGTTCTCCCCTCCGGCAGACTCATCCGGCACACAGTCCGGTTTTAAAAGATCTTCAAGTTTCAGGGTATTTCCCATAGGCATCATCCTTTCGGTCGCTTATTTTCCAGATTTCTCTGGAAGTGCTTTTCTTTATGGAACTGCTCATCGGCAGGTATCCTCTTTTTTCAGTGTTTCTTTTCTTGGCGTTCTGGGCTGTTCACGGTGGTCCGACAGCTCGGTTTCCACGTATTCGCTGATGATTCCCAGCGCTTCATAGTAATTGCTGCTCTTGTGGACACGATCCGCCATTTCGTTGGCCTGTTCGGACATCCCAGCACGTCTAAGCAGTCTTGCGGCATCCCCAAGGATTGAGAAAATATTTCCGTCATGCCCTAAGAGCTTAAGTTCTGGACGGGACGGCTTTTGTTCCGGCTGCTTTTCCTGCACACCGTTTTCCGGTGCTTTCACCTGTATCTGGAAATCCGAGCCGGCACCAACATAGAAATGTAAGTATAATTCACCACCGTCTACCTTGATCTCCCGCTGTTCCAGACTTTCTCCCCAGCCATCGCTGTACTGCCCTCTCAGATACTGCCCCACCACACGGTATTCCTCTGGTGTCAGATTCTCCCGGAGTGTCAGGTTTGCACAGCCATATAAAACGCCCTCCTGTTCCTTTACCGCCATTGTAATGCGTTCCACTTTTTCCTTAATGTCCTTGTTTTGGTCAAAATAATCGATCAGGTTGCATGGCTGGTTGTCAGGCATACCGAGCCGATTGATCTCGTCAACCTTTTCTGCGATGGATGTCTGATACTGCACCAGGTCAGGTCCTTCCAATGGCTCCGCATCATCCAGATCCACAATGTCTGAATAGTCCGGAATAAACTCTGCCATCAGAGGTGACAGCATTCCCACTTCTATTTTATCTTTCAAAGCATCACCTCGCTTCCCTATTCTGCCGTTTCTCCGGTGTACGGGCAGCCATTTTTGCCATGTCTGCCCAGTCTGCCCCTTCGATTTCCGGCAGGTTCTCGATGATCCGATAGCTTCCCTCGTAGGCTTTTCGGATATGTTCACACGCCCACCGTCCGGCAAAGTCATTGTCGGTACACACTTCGATCTCGGTGATCTCCGGGTGCTGGGACAGAAAATGTTCCAATGCCTGCGGCTTTTTCATGCTCCGCTGGCTCTGCCCTTCTTTTGGTGCGCTGATCCCGCCAAGCTCCAGACGGTACTTATCCCGGCTTCCTTGTCTCTGTTCCAATGTCATGTGGGCAAGCACATCCACACAGGCTTCATAAACAGCAACCCGTCTGCATCCCGATTTCGCCGGAACACAAAAAGCGTATGCCTTTTCACTTCCGGCCTGTTCCATCTTAAAAGACTTTCCGCTGGCATCGTAAATCCCACGCAGGAAAGCATATCTTGCCACCTGGTTTTCATCCCGTCCTATGAACACGGCATTGTGGTAGGGCAGACTCTCATATAAGATTCCCAAATGAACACACCGCTGTAAGACCTCGCCACTGATGCCCCGCTCTTTCAGATAGCGGAACACCCTGCGGCAGTCTGGGCTGGCCGTAGGCAGGACAAATGGCTTCTTTGGCTTTGCTTCCACTGGAGGAGGGATATAGGTGGGATACTCATCTTTCAGCATTTGCACTGCCTCCAGAAAAGAACACCCGTCTACATGAATCAGGAAATTTAAAGCACTGGTGCCCCCGATATCTCTGGATTTCCAGTGCCACTGGCTGGTCTGCTCGTTAATCTTAAAGCTGTCGTGGTCTGTCAGCTCCCATTCATTTCTGGCTGAAGATTTTTTCAGACGGTTTGGCTGATATTTCTTCAGGTATTCAATGGCGGTGATCTCCCTTGCACGTTTGATTTCTTCTTCCGGAATCCACGGCATTACATCACGGTATCCCGGAGCTGCTCTGCCTTATCCGTTTTCTCCCACGGGAATTCCTTTCTTCCAAAATGCCCGAACACCGCACTCTGTCGGTAGATTGGCCGCTTCAGGTGCAGGGTGTCACAGATCTGGCTTGGGGTAAGCCCGAACACCAGAGGGATCGCTGCGGCGAGGCAGTCATCCGCACAGATCTTTCCCGTTCCAAAGGTATCCACCTGCACCATGACTGGCTGGGCAACCCCAATGGCATAGGCAAGGGACACCTGGCATCGGCTGGCAAGTCCGGCAGCTACCATGTTTTTGGCGATGTAACGGGCCATGTATGCCCCGGAACGGTCAACTTTGGAACAATCCTTCCCGGAGAATGCACCGCCGCCATGCGGTACCAGGCTGCCGTAGGTATCCACCATTAGTTTCCTTCCGGTCAGTCCGGTGTCTGCATCCAGACCTCCGCACACAAATCTGCCCGATGGGTTAATCAGGATCTTGGTATCCTCATCCGGTGGCAGCATACGGAGTGCCGGGCGTAACACTTTCTCCCGGATCTCATGCTCCAGCTTCCGAAGGGATTTTTCCTTTTCATGCTGGCAGGACACAATGACGGTATCCAGCCGGGCAGGTCTGTCATCTTCATACTCCACGGTCACCTGCGCCTTTCCATCTGGCAAGATTCCCGTGATATATCCGCTTCTACGGCTTGCAGACAGTTCCCTTACAATGCGGTTCGCCAGAACCACTGGCATCGGCATAAGCTGCGGTGTCTCATCGCAGGCGTAGCCAATCATGATGCCCTGATCCCCGGTACCGCTGGCAAGTCCGCTCTGAACAAAAACAGTCCCTGCCCTTCGTTCTCTGGATCTCTCCACTGCCCCGGCGATATCCGGACTCTGTTTGTGGATGAGGGCATCCATGTGGATTTCCTCTGCTTCATAGCCTGCACTCTCCAGCACCTTTTTGATGATTTCAAACACCTGTGGCTCAAATCGGCTGGTGATCTCTCCTGCTACAATGATGTTCCTTTTGGTCGCCAGCACCTCGCAGGCCACTCTGGAATTTTCGTCCTCTTTCAGACACGCGTCCAGAATGCTGTCTGCGATCAGGTCGCAGAGCTTATCCGGATGTCCTTCTGTTACGGATTCTGCTGTATAAAATCGTTTCATAATCGTTACCATCCTTTCCAAGTAAATAATAACGGCAGGAAACGCTCCTTTCTGGAACACTTTCTGCCGGATCTGGGTTATAAGTTGTCTCACATTCTGCACTTTTCTGGTACTTTCAGACACTTTTTTCAACCTAAATACTACCAATGCACACCCTTCATAATCCCCCTGTTTTGAACACATCCCTGCCCGTGCGGTCATTATTTGTCTCATTTTCTGCACTTTTCGGGTACTTACGAACACTTCTGACTCCACACTGCCCCGGAAACCGGCACCGCCAGGACGATGTTCCTGGCACCGCTCCATTCATATGAACACGTGACGAGCGTCAAAACCTTATCGTATATACACTTCAGGTAATCATCCCCGGTTTCGAACACTTCCCTCTGCTTAGCTGCTTTTAAATATTCCTGCACTGCCTCCGCATCTGCGAGTTTCTGCTGGAATGGGAACAAATTCCTGTCTGCTTTCAGCACCGTGACAATTCGGTATTCCTGAATGCTATCCTCTGTCTGAAGATAAGCAAAGGGATGCTCCTGATAGTACGTTTCATCTGCATATAAGTCCAGATTTCCGAACATTGCCCCACTGTTCATGTTGTGACCGTAAATGATAAGGTTCCGACTTTCAGACACTTTACAGTCTGCCTGTAAAAACAGGCTTCCGTTGATGTCATATTCCTTTTTGTAATTCCGTTTCAGGTAAAACTCCCCATTCTCCTGTTCGGACTGAAGCACCGGGTAATCAATCCCGGTATCCGGTATTGTCAGCCATCCCTGCACATCCGGGTATTGTTCCCGAAGAGAAACAAGGTCTACCGCAGCCACCGGGCATTTTCTTCCAGCTGGTTGGTCTTTCTTTTCAGAGCCTGAGGCTCCCGGAGCTTCCGGCTCCGGGAAATTCCCTTTCAGCTCTGCCATCAGCTTTTTGTTCTCCATTGGAAGATATACCATGTGGTAAATCAGAAACCCGGCACTTGTCAGCGTCACTGCAAGGCAGATGATCTTGAAAAACCTCTGTAAGATTCCTGTCTTTGGTTTTTTCTTCATCGTTCCTGTCCGGCTTTTCTCTGCTTCTTTGGCTGACTCTTCTGCGTCTTTCCCGGCACAGGCGGTTTCCTTGCTGCTTTCAGGATCGGCTCTGTCGGGATTTGGTTCTGTCTGCAGCCCTTTAAGATCCCAGTCAGGTACGACCGTCCGGGCGGATTAAAGTTCTGCATGTAATCTTTTGTCATGATATAGACAATGGCTTTGATCTCTCTTCCATCTTTGTTCTTGACAGTGATCTCCTGCTTGTCGTAAAAATCAGGATAGCCTTCATAAAGATCCAGGCTCTTTTCACAGTCCCCGGTCAGTGACCAGAGGACGCCGTCCACATGGCTTCCCTCTTCCGGGAAGATGGTGGCAAGGCCGCTTCCTGCGGCTGCAAAGGTCAGCCGATACCCCTCCAGGCGGACGATTTCTACCACCTCCGCCTTTGGGCACCGATATGCCATCTGGTCCAGATCCATGTTGCTTCCATACGCAAAATATAATTGTTTCAGCCTATCTGCCCCCTTTTTTCTTCTTTCTTCTGGATGCCACACCCATGCCGATCAGACCGCCTGCGGAAAGAATCAGGCACAGGGCCGGAATCCAGAGGTTGGTGTCATCGCCTGTTTTCGGGTTGCTTACAAACGGGGTATCCTCCGGCAGCTTCTCGTTCGTCACTTTCTGGATGACTTCGATCACTGGAGTTTTGTCATCTACATAGGTAAATGTCACCTCATGTTTGGTCTCATCCAGCTGATAGCCCTCCGGTGCTTTGGTCTCAACCAGATAATAGGTGGCTGCCTTATCAAATTTGCCGTCCTTATAAGTTCCGATTGCAAGCAGTCCGCTGGTTGCATGGCCGTTTTCATCAGTGGTCAGGGTTTCTACCACTTTGCCATCCGCATCCCTCAGTTCAAATTCTGCATCTTTCAGTGCTGCTCCGGCATCCTTATCTGTTTTCTCAATGATCAGGCGTCCCTTTGCGGTGTCATCTTTCATGGCTACCTTCTGGATCTCTGCGGTATCTGCCACCTCGAAGGTGATCTCCTCTGCAACGACATAACCGTTTGGAGCCTGCTCTTCTTTCAGGGTGTATTTACCAATCGGAAGTTTTTCGATATAATGCGGCTCTTTACCGGAAGTCCAGGTTTCTACGATGTTGCCATTTTCATCTGTGATGGTCAGTTTGGCTCCTTCGATCTCATTATCTCCGGTAATATCCGTTTTGCTGATCTTCACTTTGGTCACGTCATCTTCCATTACCTGTTTCTGGATCTCCGCAGTATTCTCTACGGTGAATGTGATGCTTTCCGCAGTGGCATATCCATCGGCCGGCTTGTTTTCTGTCAGGGTGTAAGATTTTCCTACAACCAGTTCTTTGATGATGTGCGGCTCCTTGGTGGATGTCCATTCCTCAACAACAGCCCCGTTTTCATCCGTCAGCTGTAATCTGGCTCCCGGCAGTTCCTCGCCCGTGGTCAGATCGGTTTTGGAAAGCTCCACGGTTGTCGGCTCATCTTCAAATACAAATTCATAGGATGCTTCTGCTTCTTTATCCCCCTGGTACTCAAAAACAAATTCCTGCTCTTCTCCGGTGGTGACAAATCCATCCGGTGCATACAGCTCCTTCACATAATAGGTTCCGTCGATCGGCAGGTCTGCAATAAAGGAAATCTTTCCATCTGCATCTGTTGTTTTTAACTCGATCAGGGTATCTGCTTCCATCAGCACCTTTCCAGATGCGGACAGGATGTCGTTTCTGGTGTACAGTCCAAAGATGCCGCCTTTTAATACACGGTCGGTATCCTTTTCTTTCTTCAGGACGTTCACTTTTACTTTCTGACGGTTGTTCTGCCAGTCCTCATCGTATACGACAACCGGGGTATCCTGGTCACGGTAGGAAAGATCTACATATCGTGGTTTTTCATCCAGCACATAACCATATGCTGTGCCCACCTCTTTGACATAGTATTTTCCAACCGGAAGGTCAGATACTTCTGCAACACCGTTTGCATCAGTAGTCACGGTTGCCACCAGCTCGTCCTTAGCATAATAATCCGGGCTTACACCATCGGCTGCTTTGATATCCTCTGCAGTGTAAATCTCAAAGGTAACGTCTGACAGGCTTCCTGTGATGTACTCAAACAGATGCTCTACAACGCCTTTGACATTGTCCAGCAGGGTGATCTTATCAAGGAATTCACCCTTCTTGTTTACGATCAGCAGGGCTTTCGGCACATCGTCTTTCATTTCCACTTTCTGTACTTTTGCGGTATCCTGAACGGTGAATTCCACATCCGTGGTCTTTAAATAACCAAGCGGTGCAAGAGATTCACGGAGGGTATAAGTTTTTCCAACGGTCAGGTATTTGATCACATGAGGCTCATCCTTTACGGAAGTCCAGCTGTCGATCACATTTCCATCCTTGTCCAGAACAGAAAGGGATGCCCCGTTCAGCTCTACGCCTGTGGTCAGGTCGGATTTTGTCACCTCGATGGTGGTCGGCTGGTTCTTCTTCACAGATTTCAGCTTGATGGTCGGAATGTCCTGCCCCTGATAGGTGGCATCAAATTCCAGTATCTCGTCAGAAGATACAAAACCATCCGGTGCAGAAATTTCTTTCACATAATAAGTTCCAAGCGGCAGGTCCAGGGTGAAGTGTGCCTGTCCTTTTTCATCGCTTGTGATCTCCTGTAATAAGGTATCTGCTTTCACAATAATCTTGTCACCGGATTTGATCTCGTTCTTATTGTAAAGACCGAATGTAGCTCCAGCTACCGTGCTTCCTGTTTCTGCATCCTGTTTTTCCACGGTGATGCTTACTTTCTGGCGTTCATTGGTAAAAGTCACTTCTTCGTCTACGACTGGGGTATCCTGTCCGGCATAGGTAAAAGTTACTTCTTCGCCTTTGGCATTCCAGGTGTAGCCCTCCGGCGTTTTTTTCTCTTCTACACGGTATTTGCCGAGCGGAAGGTTCTCTACTACGGCACTTCCGGTTTCATCGGTTGTCACCGTTGCCACCAGTGTGTCTTTGGCATATTCCAGATAACGGTTGCCGTTCTCATCTTTCTGATGGTCTGCGGTATAGATATCTTCTGCGGCATAAACCTCAAACACGGCTCCTGCAAGGCTGGCTTCCTCGTGGATGAAATCCTTGTCAAAACCTTTGACTACTTCTCCTTCCTTGTGGATGGTCAGTCTGCCTTTTGCCGGGTGGTTCTCGAATTCCACCTCGATGATCAGGTCACCGCTGACCGGATCTTCCTGGTATGCAGTATCGCTGTCTACCTTGATTTCCACGGTATTGGCACTGTGGGTGTATCCATCCGGTGCAGTCACTTCTTCGATGCGGTAATTTCCACAAGCCAGATTCTGTGGCAGGATCAGGTATCCATTCTCATCCGTAAAATAAGATTTATGTACCATAGTAGATGGGTAGGTGGTCACCTGTTCCACATATTTCTTGTTATCCAGATCGTATACTTTAAACTCAGTATTCGGAACCAGGACAGATTTCTTTGTCTCGTCATCTTTTTTGACGATCTTTAATTTTGCTTCAAACTCTTCGTCCAGAAGCACACGCCATACCTGCGGCTGATCCGGATTGTTTTCCGAGATCACAACCTTAAAGTCATCGACTGGTTTGAAGTTGTGCGGTGTGGTGGTCTCCCTTACAATGTAGGTTCCGTATGCAAGCGGAATGGAGCATGCATATCCACGCTCATCCGTGAACATTTCTGTCTGTCCGTCTGCGGTCAGTACAACCGGAGTTGCAGATGCAAAGTCATAGGAACCGTCCTTATTTTTCTTCAGGCTGCTCTCCAGATATGCACTGAATCCCACACCTTTTAACAGATCGGCATCGGTCTTACCATTGTTGGCTGCTTTAATGACCTGGAACGGCTGTTTGATCACATCTTCCAGAGAAGTTGCGGTACGTTCTACCGTCTGAACCAGATCTCCCTCGTCATTACACTCCAGATCATGTTCTTCCGGGTCTGCCAGATATCCAACAGGCGGCGTCAATTCTTTCACGTAATACTTTCCGAGATAGAGGTCTGCGATTTCTGCATTTCCCTCTGTATCCGTAGTCAGGGTTGCAATCTGCGTTCCTGCCGGGTAAAGGACACCTGTCTGTCCATCCGGATGAACGATATCCTCACGGGCATACAGTCCGTAAACCGCACCCTCAAGGGTTGCATCTCCCTGTGCGGTCTTTCCGGTTTCGGAATCCTCTTTTACCAGTTTGATCTTCGCATTGACACGCTCGTTCTGGAACGTGTGGCTGAAAGAAACGGTTGCCTCTTTGTCTGTGGTGTACTGGAACGTAAAAGAGTACACATCCTCACTGTTTCTGGTATATCCGGCCGGTGCAGAAACCTCTTTCATGTAGTAGCTGTTAGCGATCGGCAGGTCTGCCTGATATACGGCTTTTCCGTCTGTTCCGGTCACTACCTTCTCAATGAGGGTATCTTTTTTGACCACAACGGTTCCGTCCGCTGCTTTGATGTCGTTTCCGGCATACAGGCCATAAGTGCCGCCCGGAAGGTATTTCCTGGTTTCCTTATCCTGTTTGTATACGCTTACGCTTGCTTTTTGGCGGTCATTTTTGAATGTCACGCTTCCCATGACCTTCTCCACATTGCTTCCGGCATAGGAAAGGGTGATTTCCTGGCTTTCGCCTGTGCATACCAGATTTTGTGGTGCCTGCATTTCTTTTACCACATATTTTCCCAGATATAGATTATCCAGTGTGACACTTCCGTCATCCCCGGTAGTAAGTCCGGCTTTGACCAGTGCGTCTTTTTTATAAATGACGGTTCCGTCTGCGGATACAATATCCGCTGCGGCATAAACATTGTAAACCGCACTCTTCTGTTTCTGCTCGGTATAAACAAAGGAAACACCATCATCAGTTACCTTTGCTCCGGTCAGGACTTCTCCTAATTTATAAACAGTCAGGCTTGCCATCTGCTCTGCATCGGTAACGGTTTGTTTTACAGTATCTCCGATGACCAGTTTCACATCGTAGGCTTTGGTATCCAGCAGATATCCGTTTGGTACGGAGATCTCTTTCAGGTATACGGTATCCTGTGTTTTGGTGATCGTAACGCTGGAAGCTCCGTTGGCATCTGTGGCCGGCATCTTTGTGATCAAGTTCTTTCCATCCTTGTCACTGTAAACGCCATAAACTGCACCTGCGATGGCTTTGTTGCTCTTGCGGTCCTTCTTTACGATCTCTAGAGTTGCCTGTTTTACCCATGACACTTTAAAATCTACATACTTCTCATCGGTCACGCCCTCGCCAAATACCAGGGCAAGGTCCTGTGTCTCGCTTCCGGTTGTGATCTTGTAAGCGGAATAGTCTTTGATGATGCTTCCCTTCATGGTAACAGACCATTCCCCTTTGACATCCACTGCCTGTGTCAGCGGTGCAGATAAGTAGAATTTGGTACCGCCGCAGATCTCCACGGATGCACCTGCACTGCTTGTTTTTCCCGTTGTCACATTATGCAGTTTGACACCGGAAGGCAGTTTCATGGTGATGGTCTGCAGTTCGGATGCCTTAAAGGTGATCTCTTCTGTTCTCTGGCTGTTGCCGCTGATATATGCGGTAACATCTGCATTGGAGAAACTCATGTCCACTTCCGGTATCTCCGGCTGGCTCATGCAATAATTGTAGAGTTCCATTGCCAGAGCCTGTCCGGTTGCATTCGTACCGGAAAAAGCGTCACTACTGTTATTGGCATAAGACGCAGCCAGATGGACAATGATAAACTGTTTTCCAGCGGAAAAATCAGGATGTTTCTCTGAGAAAAATCCATTTTCGCCGGATGCTTTTGTGCCGTAGTAGCATACTTTTGCCAGTGCTTTGCTGTCACCCAGTTTGGTGATCTTATAAACACCATCCCCAGGTCCTGCTTTTGACGGCTGCACACAGTAGGCAGTTGCAGACACGTTTCCAAATTTTACGGTATATTTATAGGTTACATAAGAACCCAGACCGTAGTCTGCATAATAGTATGCAGTCCCTCTTGTCACATCTACATCCTGTGTTGCTCTTGTACTGGTATTGACTGCGGTGAAAGAAACGGTTTCCCCATCTTCCATTGCCATAAGGTCAATATCCTGTTCCCCTGCCTGCTCCAGAACATCGCTGAGTGTCAGCCCGGATTCTTTATCGGTTGTATTTTCTGTTTCGGCTTCCTCTAATGCGGCATCAAACTCAGATTCAGAAAGTCCACCCTGAAATTCGGGTTCTGTTTCTTCCGGTTCTTCTGTTTCAGATTCAGCTGTCTCCGGCTCAACAATTTCTGTCTCTACAGGCACTGTCTCAGTTTCTTCCTGCGAGGCAGCTTCCTCATCATCAGAACCTGTATCCTCTTCGGTAACTGCCTGTTCTGTCTGCAGTTCACTCTGAGCTGCTGTCACAGGCTCTTTTACGATCAGGTTTCTCCCAATCTGATAAACCGGGTGGTTCTGGTTGACTGGCTCCACATAATAAACGGCATGGTAAATGTCTGCATGGCTGGTGCTGAAGTTCTCCCCGGCGTCATTCTCTGCTTTCTGGAATGTCACTTTGACTTTGCTTTCGTCCTTGATTTCCAAATTTGTAAAATCCGTGGAAACATCAAAGTCCTGTCCGACTTCCAGCTCCAGATCGGTGGCTTTTACCACTTCATTTTCATCCAGCTGATCCTTTACGGATTCATACGCTGGCGGTTCCGCCGCTTTCGGCTCTTCCGAAGCATACACCGTCAGCGGTGAAATGACCGTGGATAAGATGGTGACTGCCGCCATCACCCCTGAAAGGATTCGCCTGAATCGATATTTACTCTTCATGTTTTCTACCTCTTTCTTCTTTTTCTTCATTTTGCATAAGAACAGCCGGATGTTTCCACCCGGCCTGTCTGTTCTCATTATTCTGTTATCTCGCATCATCTGTCCGTCTTGGATTCTGCAGACAGGCATAGGTACTTTTGTCATACCGCCATGCCTTATCCCCGTCCAGATTGGCAAGTAGATGCTTCCGTACATTTTTGTATTCGTCCCCGATCAATCCGAGGCGGAGCAGAAAGGTGCGGAACGTAAATGCCGGGTTATCCCCGATCTCCGTCTTTTTTGCATGGGTACAAGATTGGTTGATCGCCTGTGCGGATATGGCAAGTGCCAGTGTGATATTCGACCGGACTTTTCCTGCATGGAGGGTGCTTTCAAAACAACGCCATTCCAGTGTTCCCTTGGAAAAAACAGCATGTAGGTTTAAGGCATAATACCTTGTCCAGTTGTAATGCTCGGAGCTTCCGTCATTTCCCTCATACCATGCCCTTTTGAATTTTTCCATCGTGATGGTGCTGTTTGGCATCCGGCGGATCTTCTCCAATACCATAGGACGGACTTTCTGGCAATACTCATCTTCCCTTCTCGTCTGTACATTTAAGGCTTTGAACAGAATATCCTCTTTGCAGTACATGATCGTCAGTGCATTTTTCAGACTCCTTGGTGTATGATTGGATGCGTCCACATGGACATGCATGCCACAGGATGAATTGACAAAAGCACCTGCGTTTTTGACACACCGCACCACTTCCTGGAGTTTTCCCATTTCCGAATATTCCAATTTCGGGGATACCATTTCTGTCGAATAATCTCCATCGGCATCTATTACAGTACCATTTGCCAGCCTTTCACAGTCGATACTGCTGTCTCTTGAAAATTTCCACGTTTTTCCATCTGAATCTTTTACACACCAGGAATCGTAAGAACGGATATGATATGGCTCTGTTCCGAACATTCTTCCAATCGCAACAGCCGCATCATAGCGGCTGATACCTGTCATCTCAATCTCTGTACCAAAATACTGGTCTTTTAGGTCGATCTGCTTCACCCACCCTTCGCTTCTGGAACAGGTGAGCCGCTTTGGATCTCTTCATCTACTGCTTTCAAATTTCTGCCTATTGCTTCAATGACATTGACAGTGACACCATTACCGGCCTGCTTGTAAAGCTGGTTATCCGATGTTTCTTTTTCCATCTTGGAAATCTGACCATCCCGATATCCCTGCAGCCGCAGACACTCCCTTGGCGTCAGCCTGCGGATTCTGCCGTGGTAAATCACTCCATGACGGTCAGTTGCCGTAATGGTGAACATTGGCTCTTCCGGTTCTTTCATCCTTCTTCCATTCTGGCGGACTTTTTCCTTGGCCGGTGTCAGCACTGCCCTTGGCGGTTCTTCCACCAGCACCCCGGAACTTTCGCCTCTGTGGTTATGGATGCTGGAATCCTGTCTGGTATTCAGACATCTTGCAACGTCTGTCACCAGCGGCGGAGGGGAGATATCTACAAAATGCAGTGTTCCCTGCTGGTTTCCGGTCGTCAGGGTATGGGCGATCTCATGCCCGACTCTCCCCCTGCGACTGTTGATTCCCGGATATCCGAGATCGATGCTGTCCCCCTCGTAGGCCATCTTGTATCCTTTTCGGGTGTTTTCCTTGATTGGGATACCGACTTCGTATAATCCGGTCTTGCCGCCCATACCACCAGCCCCGCTGGTCAGCGTGCAGCTCAGTCCTTCTTCTGCGTAGACTCTTTCTCCCTGTTTGCCAGCATGGACTTGTATAAGAGCTGTTCCATTTGCTTTTGGGAAAGGTAATATTTTTCCGGCACATCTTCCATCAAGATATCCGACAATATACACCCGCTTCCTTGACTGGGGGACTCCGAAATCCTTGCTGTTAAGCACTTTCCATTCGACATGATACCCCAGTTCAGATAGCGTACTGAGGATGGTGTGAAACGTCCGCCCTTTGTCATGCGAAAGCAGACCGGGTACGTTTTCAAGGAGAAAATACGCAGGTCGTTTGTCTGCAACCAGTCTGGCAACTTCAAAGAAAAGGGTTCCTCTTGCATCGGCAAATCCTTCCCTTCGTCCAGCGATTGAGAATGCCTGGCAAGGAAATCCCGCACATAAAAGATCAAAGTCCGGCATTCGTTCTGTTTCAATATTTCTTGCGTCATTGCAGAACCACTCTCCTTCCGTATCAAACAGCACCCGGTAGTTGTGGTCTGCATATGCATCTGCTTCACAGTGTCCGACACAGGTGAAGCCCCCTGCCCTGTGCAGCCCTTCTCGGAATCCTCCGATTCCACTGAACAGGTCAAAAAATCGAATTGTTCCGGCTATCAGCCTCCCTTCGCTGCGAAAAAAACAGTGCAGATTTCTCTGCACCGTTTCCGTCTCTTGGTTTCTGTTTTGTGATGTCTATTCTTCTGATTCCGCTTCCTCTGGCTCAGATTCTTCTGCTTCTTCGGTTTCCAGTTCTGTTGGCTCTGCTTCCGCTGGCTCTTCGTTTTCTGGCTCTGTCGGCTCTTCATCTGCTTCAGCTTCGTCCGGTTCTGTCATTTCTCCGTCTGTTTCAGCTTCCAGTGCTTCTGTCTCAGGCTCTTCTGCTTCAGGTTCTACTGACTCTTCATCCGGTTCTGATTTCGCAGTCTCAGGATCTTCCATTTCTGTTTCTTCGGCTTCCTCTGACTCTGCTTTCCATTTGGCTTCTTCTTTTTCGATTGCATCTTCGATAAGCCCGATTAAGAAGTCTTTCTGTTTCATGCCATTCCTGGCGAGGACTGCTTTCAGTCTGGAAAATAAATCCTCGGTTACCTGTACTGCTACTGTTCTTAAATCTGCCATGTTCGTCTTTTCTCCTTTTCTTGTCATGTGTTCTTCGATTACCATTTCAAGGTATTT
This sequence comes from Lachnospiraceae bacterium GAM79, assembly GCA_020735665.1. Classification (NCBI taxonomy): domain Bacteria; kingdom Bacillati; phylum Bacillota; class Clostridia; order Lachnospirales; family Lachnospiraceae; species Lachnospiraceae bacterium GAM79. The sequence goes on along the minus strand of CP085928.1, from coordinate 47,192 downwards.
TGGTATGCTGATTCCTAACTCTTCGACTTCCAGTTTTAGCTTTTCATGCAGCTCTACCGGGATTTTTCCGCATATGTTTTTCATCTCCATTGTGTTCGTTCTCCTTTCTTTTTTCTACATACAACATACCCTAAAACGTGACAGAAAGCTATTCACAATACCCAACGAATATGAGGCTCTCAAAAGCTCCCAAAGGATGCAGATCCAATAACATTCAATAGGCATCACCCCTTTCAAAAATCCGTGATTTATACTAATTTGACTGCTTGAAATTTGGCTATTTTATCACCAGGAAAGACTTGACTTTTTCAGAATGCATCCTCAAGCCCGGAGAGAAAATCCAGCATCTGGGACGGGATTTCTTCCTTTTTTGAAACACTCTCCCCGGAGCCAGAAATGGAAACACCTGCCAGTTCTTCCCGGATTGCCTGCCGGATGCTTTTCTCCAGCTGGTTGTTTTCCTGATCTTTTAAGATCACCTGAACCAGATAGCTGCTCTTCTGTCCATCTGGAACACTTTGCAGGATCTCCCATGCCTTTTTGTGATCTGGGTTATCAAGGTTCAGGCGGAACGAGAAAACGGGTCTCTTTACTTCGCGCACATCTGCCCCACAATCCGCTCATAGCCGGAAGCATTGGCGTGTACGTCTGTCAGGTAAATCTGCCGACACAGCCCGTCCTGCGGTGTCACGTGCCGTTTCAGAATGCTGGCTCCGCCGCCCATGATCACGGACGGAATTGCCTTCAGATCGAACCCGGCTTCCATAATTGCAGACAGTATTTTCTCCGTGTAGAGCCTTCCCTGCCGGACAATGATTTCTTTTGCGGCCGGGTCCATGCTGCAGCTCTGGCCGTTCAGAACACGTTCGATCTGAATATCCGTTACAGACAGTCCGGTATTTCTGCGTACCTGCTCGGTGATCTCATCCACACACCGGATCACACCAAGTTCCAGGCTGCGGCAGGTAGCGGCATTTGGAACACTGTTGTCCAGCCGCATCAGGTCTACGGTCCAGCCACCGATATCTGCGAGAAGAACAGAAGGCTCGTCCCGAACACATTCCGGGTGGAGAGCCAGGGCTGAGTATCCCTGTGGGAACAGTTTTACATCCTGAATCCGGATCTCATAGCTCTCATCCTCGTACCGGAAACGCAGAGGCTGCTCTTTCCGAAACAGATATTCCCGGAAGCCTTTTTTCTCCCTGCCAAAACTTGCCAGTGGAAGACCGGCTGCCAGAACTACATCTGTTTTCCGCTCTCCCCGGCGATAGCGGATTTCTTGGGCAATGGCTGCCATTGTCAAAAGATAATAATTGTCATTGGAAGTCTTACTTCTCACCAGCGTCTGCCGCCCAGTTCCACACACATAAAATTTCCCATTGTACTGCAGGACATTCTGCATGGTATACGGCTCATAATCGTACCCGGTCAGTCCAGTCGGGAAACACACATGGGGAGTTTTGATGGCATAATATCCATGATCGATTCCTATAATGATAAGTCACCACATCCTTTCAGGTTTTTCTTGTTCTTTTCCAGCAGGTGGTCTTTTGGTCTGGAAAAAGAAAAAGGGCAGAACCCCGAAGAGCCCTGCCCATGATATTTGCATTAGTTTACGTTGCTATTTATTGTTCGTTATTAAAAGCGAATACTATTGTTTCTAGTAATTTTTTCATATTTTTCCATTCTTCTGTTTTAAAAACTTCATCACCTCTCTCAATTTTATTACGCATTTCATGAAACTTATGCTTTATATCATCTTTATAAGAAATCACTCCTTGATATAATGCTTCTTCAACATTATTTTTATTTCGTATTCGTTTTCTCGATTCCCATTCAATTGGATAATAGTTCCCACCAGTTTTTATAATGGAATCTGGCAAATACAATTCAATAGAAGCAGCTTTCTTGTTAATGTCATCAGGCACAATTTTCCCATTAGGTGCAATAGTTGGGTATTTATGAAACATTGTAATTTCTGGATATAATAATATTCTAAAATTTGCCGGCCAGTTTTTTATTTCATTTAATAATGAGCATTTACTAGAATATCCCTCTGCATCATTATCAAAAATTGCAATAAAATTTGCTCTAATTTTTGAAAAATAAAAAGTTTTAAGATTTTTTATTACATATGATGTTCCTCCATCTCTTTTTCCACCAGATTCATCACTGAAATCCATAAAATAAAATAAATCTGAAAGATGAGGATATAACTGTGACATCGCAAATTCTAAAATATCTTTATCGCTTGACCCTTCAACAAGAACAATTGTTTTTGAAACGTTCTCTGTCGCTGCTAGTGCTTTGGGAATACAATCATCTGCCCAATTATCCAAATTTGAGAAATCCAATATTATCTCCATATCATTTGCACAATATTCTAGTATAAGTCTGTATACATATTTATAATTGATTATTTCAGGATTTAAAGCATAAAATGATTCGCTATCCTCATCTTTCAAAGAATAAAATATAACTTTGTCACACTCTGTTGTAATATTAACCTCTGAAAGTGTTCCTCCAAATTGTATGTTTCCATTTGCAAGTTCATAAGAAACAATTTTTTTCATTGCATTTTTCCATTTTTTTAATGAAACATTTTTCTTAATCCGAATTTCATTATTCTTGTCCTCTTCATCATAATCTCCCTGTAAATGATACAAAAAAGATGAGTAGTCTACTGCTTGAACCATTTCATCATTAAATATTTTTTCAAAATTATTAAGTCCAAATCCCTGTGCATCTAAGCGTTCTTTTGCACGCCGAACAGTCGTCCTATACATATATTTAGTGTATGTTCCGGCATCTTTATCATCATCGTCTATATTACAATTATTTACTACAATAAGGTCATTTTTTGAAAAAAACAGACTAACGATTTTGCTATCCAAATAGTTTCTAAACCAATGTAATGATAAATTTCCAATTACTATATCTGCATATTCACTCATAATTAGCTTCACACCTTTTCGCTTCATTATTCTTTTACAAATTCATAAAATACAAATCTGCTCTATTGATAATGATATCACAAAAATGTTCTACTGCATATTTTAATTCAATTTTTGAATCCATTCTCTGCTTTCTTTGGGTGCATTTTTACAAAAATTCTGCATCCACATTTTATGCAAGCTAATTTCTGATTCTGTATTTCCTATGTTTCCAACACAGCCCCCCATTTCCTGAAGTGCTTCCAGACAATCCCATTCCTTTTTGAACTCTCCTGCAAATTCCATCCACACTTTTATATGGTATTCCTTAAAACCAAAATGGTAAATCAAGTAGGTCAACCTGTCAAAATCAGCTAACGGCATTTTTTCTTTTTTCAGCAATAACCTTTTATCATGCTCGCTGCATAGATATAAAAATGCAAGCTGTTCTATCTTTGCCTGCTCCATATATTTCTCCCTTCTCTTCTACTTTGTCTCACTTTTACAACCGATTCTACCTTGTCCAATCGTTAAAATCAATACAGATGGTGCAAAAAGTGAGACAAGCCATCCTTTTACCAGAGAGGAAGAGATTTAAGATGCCAAAGCCAAGGACACAGTCTGGTGAGAAGAATCTGATTAGCCAGCGATTGATTGAACTTCGCAAGACCCACAATATGTCTCAGCGTGATCTTGCCTATAAACTCCAGTTAGCTGGTTACGATATGGATAAAAATGTAATCACCAGAATCGAAACAAACAAGCGTTATGTCACTGATCTTGAATTAAAAGCCATTGCTGAAATCTTTCAGGTTTCATACATATTTCTCATTGATGGCAAAGATGAATAGAAGTGACAAATGGGGAAGTTCCTTTCGTGCTTCCCCATTTTATCCGTCCCTTTTTTACAAATTTAATAGTTCCAGAATTTTCTGCATGCCAGCCTGATATAAAGATTCCGCATATAATATCCATCTCTCACTAACTTCAGTAACGTATTTGTCTATTGTTTTTCGCTTTTCTTTTGATAATCCCATTGTCTGAACCTGTTCTTCATATTTCGATATTTTTTCAAGCATTCCCTGGTACACTGTATTTTCTTTCAGCTGATCTTCAACCTCATCAATCCAGGTATCCAGCAGCAACTCCAGCAGTTTCTTTGTGTCACCGTCATCATTTCCCAATATTGCTTTTTTAATTTTTCCAAGCATTGCTCCATAGGAGATCATTTGAGCCTGTCCCATATAAAAATGGTACTCTTCTTCTATCATTTCCTTTTCGCTCTCCAGTTGAAAATATCGATGTACTGCCTTATGCTCTTCTTCTGTTAGGCTGATTGACTGATTCGACTCCATAAATGTTTCTATCACTGGATACTTCTCTGTAAGTTCCAGTATTTTCTTTTGCAGTCTCTGGTATTCCGCATCATGCTTTTTCAGATAGGTGCATACCTGTTCTCCTATCCGTATCCCCAGGCACTGCTCATTCCAGATAATATCTGGCTGTGTTGTCATATCGGTGTCTCCCTTCTGTGTAGTTTTCCTGTTCCAAGCACAAGACTATACCACACTTCTGGAAGAAAGCTATTCATCAAACCTACTGAAATCTCCTGGCAGATCCTGTGCAACCTATCCCTTTTCCCACAAAAAACTGGTATGAAAGACTCCTTGTTCTCTCATACCAGCTATCTATTTCTTATTTAACTGAATACACATTCTTTTCTATTCTCTGTGTATCCTGTACTTATTTATGGCAAAAATCAGACTACAGACACGCTATACACTCTTATGCTACATAATCCAGTTTACGGCATCCCGGTTCAAATGTTACATTTGCAAGAAATACTGCTGTCTTATTGGGATCGGTCAGTGGATTCAAAAAGGAATCTCCGATAAAATACTGTGCATATGCTGTATTTGCTGTTCCTGTTCCAAATACGTTCTGCTTCTCAAATTCTTCTCTGCTTGTAGTCTTCATACTATCACTCTCCATCTTACTTAAACCTGCTTCAGAGCTTATGCTCTTATGTTCTGATGTTTCCCGTATTTATATACGAAAAAGGAGCATACCTTTTTCGTACACTCCTATCATACTCTTTGAACCTTACTCCAAGTCAAGAACTTTTTTGTATGAAGTTTTTATGAAGTAAGTATTCTCAGTAGTGAACTACCCATTGTCTAAAGCCAGTGGGATTGCGGTAGTCTTATTTCAACGAACTTAAACGTGATCTGACCGGCATCAGCCAGAAGGTTCTGACCGACAGTCTTCGCTCAATGGAAGAAGATGGGCTGATCCCCCGACCGGGTGCTCTTGCTTTATCTTTTCTTTGCTGCCTTGGCTGCTTTCTCCAGCTTTCGCTTCTTTGCCTGCTCAGCCATGAATAATTTTCTGAGATTTTCCAGCTTTGCAGCCTCCTCTTTTGCGGTATTCAGATCATCTGTGACCCTATCCTGTGCGTCCTGACTGTCAAATCTTACAAACTTCTCAAATACGGTCGGATAAGTGAAAGTCTTTTCTATATTCTCACACTGAAATAAAATACGGATGTGTGTACCATCACATTCAACTACATTCCCCTCACCAAATTTTACATGTTTCACTTTTTCGTTTTCAAACATAACCTATCTTCCTCTCTACCTATTGAAAACATCTCCAACTGCCAATATGTGCCCTGTTTCGTCTTGCCGCTACGGCTAAAAAATAACTTTTTTATTTCAGACTTCTATATTATTAATATTACCAAATATTTTCCATAAAATTCCAGTGCAAATTAATTTTCGTAAGAAATTCGGAAAAAACCACACTCAAGCTTTCAAATTTTGTAAAAAATTTATTCTTGACATTTACCCGGCTATTCAAATATGCAGAAAACCGCCTCAAAAAATAATGCACTTTTAAAGTTCATCCTGCGTTAATTGCAGAAACTTTCATATCTGTTTTGTTTGGAACTATCCGATATATTACAAAAGCAACAGTTACTATATATTACACTATTATGTAGCAAGCCTTTTTCAACGCCGGTCCTTAGCGAGTTGCCATAAGCAAGGAGCTTAGTACCGCTGCGTTGAAATAGAGTGCAAACGACTTGCGGAATAATAGGTGTAATTATAGTACTAGTTGCTTTTAATATCTTTCATTCTGTTCCAAACAAAACAGATATGGGTTTTTCGCTTATCTTGCGGAGGCTTTTAACAGTTCAGCCACTTCAGCTTCTGTGGATAAGGACAATGCTTTTGCTGCAAGAGCATCTGCATCTGCCTTTGACCATTTGGCAATCGTGCCTCTGGTTCTTAAAACAGAAGTTGCCGATACACTGAACTCTCCCAGTCCAAAGGAGATCAGAAGTGGGATCAGTAACGGATCAGCAGCTGCTTCACCACACATACCTACCATGATGCCTGCTGCATTTCCTGCTTCAATAACATTCTTCATAGAACGAAGAACAGCAGGATTGTATGCGGAATACAGATATGCAACCTTGGCATTTCCTCTGTCAACTGCCATTGTGTACTGGGTCAGATCATTTGTACCGATACTGAAGAAATCAGCTTCCTTTGCCAGAAGATCTGCGATCAGGCTGGCTGCAGGAGTCTCGATCATAACGCCGACCTGAATATCCTTGTTATATGCGATTTTCTCTGAATCTAACTCCTTCTTAAGTTCCGCTACCAGTTCTTTTACCCGTCGAATCTCATCCACACAGGTAACAAGCGGAACCATGATCTTAATATCGCCAAATGCACTCGCACGAAGCAATGCACGAAGCTGTACCTTGTAGCTGTCCTCATTTTTCAGACAATATCTGACTGCACGGAAACCAAGGAACGGATTGTCTTCTTTTTCCAATCCGAGATACGGGATATCTTTGTCACCGCCGACATCCAGTGTACGGATAATAACTTCTTTACCCTGCATCGTCTCGGCTGCTGCCTTATATGCTTCAAACTGCTCGTCCTCTGTTGGCAAGCTGTCTGTTCCCATGAACAGGAACTCAGTACGGAATAAGCCTACGCCTTCACCATCAGCAGCTACAACACCCTTGGCATCCTCCGGATTGCCGATATTGCCATATAAAGCTACCTTTGTTCCATCAGCAGTTACTGTATCTTTTCCTCTGTAGATCTCAAGCAGTTCCTTCTCTTTCAGGTAATCTGCACGCTTTGTCTCATATTCTGCGATCTCATCCGTCGCAGGTTCTAAGATGCAAACGCCTTCGCATCCGTCTACAACTGCCATCATACCATCGGACACCTGATCTACGATACCATCTACACTAAGTACAGCAGGGATCTCAAGTGCTCTTGCAAGAATAGCTGAATGAGAAGTCTTACCGCCAATCTCGGTGATAATACCTGCTACATTTTCCTTTACGATTCCTGCTGTCATGGATGGTGTCAGATCCTTTGCGACGATCACTGTACCTGCCGGAACATCTCCGATATTAATATCCGGCGTACCGGTAAGGATCTTAAGCATACGGACACGGATATCTCCTACGTCAGTTGCTCTCTGTCTGGTCAGTTCATCATCTACCTGGGAGAACATGGATACGAACATATCACATACGCTGTCAACGGCTGCTTCTGCACATTCGCCATTACCGATCAACTCCTTGACCTGATCCTGCATAAATGGATCACTCATCAAAACGATATGTCCTTCCAGGATCTCTGCATTATGTTCTCCAACCTTTTCTTTCATTGCATCTGCCATTTTCTGAGTCTTTTCAACAAAAACTTCCATAGCATTCTCAAATCTCTGAAGTTCAGCATCTGTATCTGTTACTGTATGCTGCTTATATTCCGGTTTGCCATCACTGATGATGACAACCTTTCCGATGCCATAACCGGCTGAGCCGCCTATTCCTTTTAACATATCTTCTACCCCGCTTTCCAGATGAAAGAATGCTGTCTGACTATTCGCCAAGGCCGGATTCAACCAACTCTACTGCCTTTGCGAGAGCTGCCTGCTCGTCTTCACCGTCACACTCAATTGTCATCTCTGTTCCACACTTAATACATGCTGCAATGATCAGCATAACGCTCTTTGCGTTGATTCTCTTACCGGCAATATCGATTGTTACGTTACATTTGAACTTTGTCATTTCCTTTGCAAATACTCCTGCCGGTCTCATGTGTAATCCCTGCTCATTAATAACTTTAACTGTCTGTGATACCATAATTATCTTCTCCTTTTTATATCTCTTTTTATTTCTTTTATCATTTGTCCGATTCGGACAAACGCATGATCAACATTGATACTTTTGATTTAATATTTGAAATATTCCTGTTTTATTTATATCCGGCAGGAACAGATTCTTTCTGTTCCCACCGTTATTAAAAAGGATAGGGTTTTTGTTTTTATTCTTCTGCTACATTTTTCTTGATCAGACCGAGCAGTAAACAGGTTACTACAGAACCGATCACCCATGAAAGAATGTAGAATAATGGATGTCCTACTGTTGCAAATACGAAGATTCCTCCGTGTGGCGCCATCAGTGTACATTTGAATGCTGCTGATAATGCTCCTGCTACACCTGCACCAACCAGGGTACATGGGATAACATGAAGCGGATCTGCTGCTGCAAATGGAATCGCACCCTCTGTGATGAAGGAACAACCCATTACAAAGTTAGAAACGGCTGAGCCTCTTTCTGCCTTTGTGAATTTCTTAGGAAACAGCTTACATGCAAGTGCAATTCCCATTGGTGGAACCATACCGCCGATCATTACGGCTGCCATGGAAATGTAACATGCCTGAACGGCTGCATCACTCTGGGATGCACCGGCTGATACAAGGTCTGCTGCTGTAGAAAGCATTCCCGAGCCGAATACATAAGCTGCCTTGTTGATAGGACCGCCCATGTCGATCGCCATCATTGCTCCGAGGATCAGACCAAGGAGAGCTAACAGATTCTTATCTGCAAGTGATGTAAGCATATTGGAAAGTCCTGTATTTATAAGGCCGATCAATGGATTAAAGATAAATACCATCAATACGCCTACAAGGAAAATACCAACTAACGGATAGATCAATGTTGGCTTGATACCCTCTAATGACTGAGGGAACTTTGAACACATCTTCTTTAATAAAAGTACGATATAACCTGCAAGGAAACCTGCAAGAATACCACCTAAGAAACCGGATACTGTATTACCGGAGCCTTCGCCTACAAAACCGAATTTTGCAATAAAATTCTGGAATGGGGAAAGGCTTGCACCTGCCCATATATATTTTGCGATCGCTGCATTACCGGATGAAGCAAGAAGTCCGCCGGTAAATCCAACTGCAAGACCCGGACGATCTGCGATCGAATATGCGATATAACCTGCAAGTACCGGAACCATCAGTCCCATGGACAGATCTCCGACATATTTAAAGAATGCGGAAAGTGGTGTACAGGTACCGAAGTTTGAACCACCGGTTGAACCATATCCACAGATTGTATCGATCAGGAATGCCAGTGCGATCATGATACCGCCACCGATAACGAATGGAAGCATATGGGATACACCGCTCATCAGATGCTTGTAGATCTGACTTCCAACACCGCCTGCGCTTTCTTCCTCTGCTTTCTTTCCACTCTCATGATGCACCGAAACCTTGCCATCGATCACTTTATTGATAAGCTCTTCCGGTTTGTGGATACCATCTGCTACCTTTGTAAAAAGAACTGGCTTGCCGTCAAATCTTGCAGTCTCCACATTCTTATCGGCTGCTACGATAATACCGTCACATTCTTCAATCTCCTTTGCTGTCAGACGATTCTTAACACCGCCGGAGCCATTTGTTTCAACCTTGATCGTAATGCCCATTTCATTTCCTTTTTTCTCAAGGGCTTCCGCTGCCATAAATGTATGTGCGATACCGGTCGGACATGCTGTAACTGCAAGGACTCTGTATCCTGTCTTTTCCGGTGCGTTTTCTTTCTTATCTTCTGTTGCTTCTCCAAGTTCATCCGCGAACTTTTCCATCTCATATTTGCTGCAGATATCTAAGAACTGATCTGCATTCTTTGCTGCAAGAAGTTCTGCTCTGAAGTTCTCATCCATCAGCAACATACTGAGTCTTGATAATACTTCCAGATGTACATCTGCGCCCTTTTCCGGTGCTGCGATCATGAAGAACAGGTTTGCAGGCTGTCCGTCTAATGAATCATAATCTACACCGTCCGGTACTGTCATAGCTGCAAGTCCCGGCTGCTTAACTGCTGCATTCTTGGAATGAGGAATCGCGATTCCCTCTCCAACTCCGGTCGAACCGGATTCTTCTCTTGCAAGAATTCCTTTCTTGAATTCTGCCTTATCTGTTATATTGCCCGATTTTGCATGAAGATCGATCAGATAATCAATCGCTGCGTCTTTAGAATCTACTTTTACACCAAGGGCAATTCCTTCTTTTTTTAATAACTCCCTTATTCTCATACTCATTCTCCTTTATTCAAATACCGGTTTATCAGGATCTGGTCAGGTCAGTCGATTCTTCTCCCTTTTCCCCAACTGTTAAAATTGTCCTAAAAGCTTCTCAACCTGGTCTTTAGTTGCAAGTCCTTCTGAAAATGCGGTTGCGCTGCCTGTTGCTGCGCCGTATTTTAATGCTTTCTTGTAATCATGCTCTGCAAAATAGCTTGCGATAAATCCTGCCACCATGGAATCTCCGGCTCCTACAGAATTAACAACTTTTCCTTTTGGAACGCCCATTCTGTATGTCTCTCCGTTCTCTGTGATCAGCATAGATCCGTCTCCTGCCATAGAGACCGCTACGTTTCTTGCTCCAAGTGCCTGTAATTTCTTTGCATATTCTTCAATCTCCTCATCGGAATGAAGTGTTACGCCAAACATTTCTCCAAGCTCGAAGTTATTCGGCTTGATAAGAAACGGATGATACTTGAGAACATTTAACAAGAGATCCTTCGTAGCATCGACTACGATATCAACCTTCTTGCCTGCAAGTCTTGCCATGATTTTCTCGTACACATCAGATGGTAAAGATGGTGGGATCGCTCCTGCCAGAACCAGACAGTCACCGTCTGTTAAACCATCTAATTTCTTATAAAGTTCTTCCAGTTCTGCATCGCTGATATTGGGGCCTTTTCCATTGATCTCTGTTTCTTCTCCGGCTTTCAGCTTAACATTGATTCTGCTAACGCCATCTGAAACCGTGATGAAATCAGCTTTTACACCAAGGGCAGCGACTCCTTCTTCAATCGCTTTTCCGGTAAAGCCTGCAACAAATCCAAGTGCTACAGAATCTACGCCCAAATTCTTAAGGACTGTCGAAACATTGATTCCCTTTCCACCGTAGAACAGGGCTTCTTCTCTGCTTCTGTTTACCGAACCGATTTCCAGTTTTTCCATTCTGACAACATAATCGATTGCCGGATTGAAAGTTACTGTGTAGATCATTCCTTCATTACCTCCTTTATGACTGTTGCATCTGCATACTTATCATTTACAAGTCGGTCGGTGATAATACACGCCTTCTTGATTCCTGCAAATGTAACCGCTGTAACCTTGTCAAACTTCGTGTGATCGGCAAGGACAACACTTGCATAAGATCGGTTGACCGCTTCCATCTTTACAAGTGCTTCTTCTACATCGACTGTCGTGAAACCGTAATCTGTATGTACACCGTTAGTTCCAAGGAAGCATTTTGAGAAATTGAACATCTTCATATTATTTACAGCATCTGCACCTACCGTAGATTCTGTGACCGGCTTTCCGAGTCCTCCGATCATGTATGCCCGAAGTCCTTTGTTCATCAGCCGTTTGATATGTGCAATTCCGTTTGTGACAAATGTCGCTCTGGTTGATTCCAGATACTCGATCATCCATCCGGTACTTGTTCCTGCATCTATGAAAATAAAATCGTCATCATTGATCATATTCACCGCATACCGCGCAATTGCTTTCTTTTCTTCCACACAGAGCTGCTCTTTTACACTGACCGCAATCTCATCTGCAATAAACTGGTGTGCAACTGCTGTAGCTCCTCCGTGTACCTTATTCAGTTTTCCCATTTCATCGAGAGCGATAAGATCCCGCCTTATGGTTGATTCTGATGCTCCTGTGCACTCTGTCATTTCTGCAACTGTGATCGTTCCTTTGTTCTTCAGAGCTTCCAGTATCTTGTTATATCTTTCTTCCGTAAGCATATATATTGGTCTCCTTATTATCAAATCATTTTATTATTTGCAATTCAATTCATATATATGCATTATAACCGATTTTTCATTCAAAATCAATCATATTCGTTCAACTTAGATTTATATTAACACACATTTCGTTCAGAATCAATCATTAATTTGCATTATTTTGAAGTTTTTTGAACAAATATGAAAGAAACAGAATTAAAGAAAGCAGGCAGTCTCGTTATAAGACCACCTGCCGGTCGATAACCAATCTGCTATATCGAATATTGCTGATTGATATATGACATCAGCCAAAGGGTCATAGCTGCGCCTCTTCCAAAAAGGATTTCATTATAGAGTTCTTTTTTGCGTACGAAATTCTAAAATATAAAATGGGACATCACCATATATTTCCGGTTGTTCCTGTCTAAAATTACATATATAATATAAATATCTGCATTAGCTGATATGGGGGGACTTATTAAGTTAACAGATCAAATATTTTATTACATAGTTCGGAGGTAATTTCTATGAAACATTCCAATTCTTTCTGGAAACGTACAATCATCGGATGCAGCCTGCTCGGTATGGTTATCGTAACTGCATTGCCAGCACAGGCAGCAGTTCAGGCAGCAACTTTAAATGAGCGCACAGTTTCCGCTGTCAGTACATACACAGGCACCAATGCTGCCCTTGCCACAAGTAAGACCGCAGCTATAAACACTGCCACTTCTACTACAAATACAACCACAAATGATGCCACCCTTACCGCAAGCAAGACCACGGCCAAGAAAGCTGCACTGAATAAAACATCTTTAAAGCTGAAGAAGGGCAAAACTTACCAGTTAAAAACAAAAAATGTAAAGGGAACGGTAACATGGAGATCTTCTAATAAGAAGATTGCCACAGTTTCAAAGAAAGGTAAGGTTACTGCAAAAAAGGCAGGCTCCACCGTTATTAAAGCTACCTATAAAAAGAACGGAAAGATAAAGACATTAAAGTGCAAGGTCACTGTTACAGCAGCGAAAAAAGAATCCCGTGAAGAGACTGTAAAAAAGAAAATCCTTGCATTACAGAATACATATAAAGAAGGTACAACATGGACAAATGACAACTTCTATCTCTGGAAGGCAAAGAACATGTACTGCTATGGCTGTATCGCCCTTGCCGGAAAGATCAGTGATACTGTATTCGGCAAAGATGCACCTGTAAAAACGCATAAAGATTTCTCCGCGATCAAGAACGGCGACCATATCCGGATCGGTAATTATCATTCCGTTATCGTCATCTCACATACGAGCGATTCCGTAACAGTAGTAGAGGGAAACTACAACTCCTCCATTCACTGGTTCCGAACCATAACGAAATCTTCCCTGCAGCAAACAGGCTTTTCAGTAGATACACGGTATTAAGCACAGTTCAAATGCAAATCATTCATTTCAGGGAGATAAGTTTTTATCTCCCTGTTTGACTATACTTATGGAGAAAATCATGAATAATTCTTATATTAATAAAGATGAGATAAATAATAAAATATATGACTACATTGCCGGCTACATAAATTGTTCAACAGATCAATTAAAAGAAGAAGGCACACATTTCGTAAAGAACAAAAAGGCTGCTAAAAATTATGTTAAAATTCTCAGCATCAGAGATACAAATATCATTTCTCTGTCTGAAGAAAAATATGAACTTGGAAAACAACTGTTATCAGGTAAAACTCGAAACGAATTATATGAAAGTACCTTGATTTTTGGTCAGACTATTCATTACATTCCTGACCTGAAACAAATGGTTAAATTACCTCTTTCAGATACCTTTTCGTTCAAATTATATGAAGGTAACAACCTTAAAACATTATGTGATATCGAGGGCTTTGAAAATTCACTGGCTTTTGATGCAGAAGGAAATACAAATACAACCATCGTTTTATGTGCAATAAAAGATAACGAAATAATAGCAATTGCGGGTGCTGCTCCCACCGGTAAACTGATGGAAGTTGGAATTGATGTAAAAAAGAAATGGAGAGGATATGGTCTAGCCCGTTTGCTGGTTAGAAATCTGACAGTTGAAATTCTGGAACGAAATATGATTCCATTTTATAGTGCATCTGTTACAAATCTGGCTTCCCAAGCAGTAGCCATCCGAAGCGGCTATATGCCACTCTGGACGGATTCATTTGGGACACGCTAATCAGCGCACTATAAGTATAAAAAATAACCGCCCAGCCTGCAAACTGCGAGCGGTTATTTTTAACCAATCATATCAAGGCTAACCGTCTATCGGTAGCACTTTTTATTTATGAACGATAATCCCCGTTGATCTTAACGTAATCATAAGTCAGGTCACAGCCCCACGCCTTGGCGGATGCTTCGCCCTGATTCAGATTGACGTTAATATAGATATCATCCTCAGATAATACCTCAGAGGCTTTTTCCTCAGAAAATGGAATACCGGAACCATTTCTGCACACCTCTACGATTCCCTTCTCAGATTCAAGATCTACATCTACTTTATCGATATCGAAATCTGCTTCTGCATATCCGATCGCACAGAGAATACGTCCCCAGTTTGCATCTTCACCAAACATCGCACATTTGGTCAGTGGGGAACGGATAATGCTCTTTGCGACGATGATCGCTGTGTCCTGATCCGGTGCTCCTGATACTGTACATTCCAGCATCTTGCTTGCGCCCTCTCCATCACTTGCGAGCATCATCGTCATACACTCCATAACGATGTACAGTGCTTTCTTGAAAATTGCATAGTCGTCATTTTCTGTTACGATCTCTTCATTTCCTGCAAGTCCGTTTGCCATGACACTTAAAGTATCATTTGTCGATGTATCACCATCTATAGACAGACAATTATAGGTTACCTTTACGATCTCACTCAGAGCCTTCTGGATCATATCGGCTGAGATTGCAACATCCGTTGTGATAAAGTTCAGCGTGGTTGCCATATTCGGATGAATCATACCGCTTCCCTTTGCCATTCCACCAAGACGACAGGTCTTGCCACCAAGTGTGAATTCTACTGCAACCTGCTTATCAACTGTATCTGTCGTCATGATCGCATTTGCAGCCTTATCATTGCCATCGGCACTTAAACCGCCAGCAAGCTCTTTCATGTGCTCTTCAAATGGTTCGATCGGAATGATCTGACCAATCACACCGGTCGATGCATTGATGATCATATCTGCATCGATTCCCAGTGCATCTGCTGCCAGCTCGCAGATCCGCTCTGCCTTTTCCACGCCATCCGCATTACAGGTATTTGCATTCTTTGAATTAACGACAACTGCCATGGCTTTGCCGCCTGTTGCCTTCAGATGCTCCTTAGTTACAAGGATTGGCGCACCTTTTACCTTGTTCTGTGTATATACGGCTGCTGCATTACAGACTGTACTGCTGTAAACCATACCCAGATCATTCTTATTCTTATCGGAATTCAGTCCGCAGTTTATACCATTTGCCACAAATCCCTTTGCTGCACAGACACCACCATCTACATATGTGTATCCTTCGTATGTTTTCTTCTTCATAATCATCCGTAGCCAAATCCTGTCGACTTCCACGTTCTGTTCCGCTACTGCCGATCAGTGATTCGCCACTGCCTCCTTTTTAAGATATATAAAACTCTGCCTGTATTTCTATTATCTTACTTACCGATCGCTGCCAGGAACTTGTCCAGTCTTCCGATCGTACGATCCTTGCCGATCACGTTCATGATCGTAGCAAGATCCGGTGAATTCTTCTTACCGGTTACTGCCACACGAACGATCGTGCAGACATCTGTGATCGATCCCTTATAAGCATCCGGATTCTTCTTATACTCCTTGACATTCGGACAATAGCCAAGCTTGTCGCCCATCACCTTCATCTCGGCAAACCAGTTCTCTGCATCTAAGAACAGATCCTTCTTATATTCATTGATGATCTCTGCCATCTGATCTGCATTATACTTCTCATCGACCTCGTAGGAAAGCTTCAGTTCATCCTCCGGCACATAGAGATAGCCGAACATCTCTGCCAGATCTGACCACTTACCAACATCCTTACGGACTTTATTTCCGGACATCTTCCAGAGACTGATCGTCTTTAAGAAGCTCTCTTTATCATTTGTGCCAAATTCATACAGCTTCTCATCAAATTCTTTTGCCCATGCCATAATCTTCTCATAGCACTTTTCTTCTGAAAATGTGGAGATCATCTCTTTGCTGACATCATTTAACTTCACCATGTCAAATAATGCACCGGATGCCGGCATCTTCGCAAGTGACAATGTGAAATCATCGATCGTCTTATCCGGATTTGCTGCATGCCATTCCTCATAATTGGAATTGGCGATCGTCATCAGATATTCCAGTACACTCTCGGATGGATAACCCTGCTCCTGATAGAAGCCAACGGCTGCCTCCGGGTCTTTTCTCTTACTAAGCTTTCTCTTATGCTGATGTTCATTTCCATCCTCATCAACGGATATTTCCATCTTCATAATTGGTGAAATATGTGCATACTCAGGAAGTTCAAATCCGCACAGTTCAAATAACTGCTTATGAAGCGGATAGGATGCAAGCCATTCATCACCACGGATGACCATATTTGTTCTCATAAAATGATCGTCTACTGCATGTGCAAAATGATAGGTTGGGATTCCATCAGATTTTAACAGTACAACATCCATCATGTTCTCAGGCATCTCGATCTTACCACGGATCGGGTCACTGTAAACAACTGTCTTGCCTGCCTCGCCCGGGCTCTTAAGTCTGACAACATAAGGCTCTCCGGCTGCCAATTTCTCCTCGATCTGCTCGTATGTCAGATTTCTTCCAACTGCATACTCTCCATAATATCCGATATCTACCTTTGCAGCCTCCTGCTTTGCTCTTATCGCATCCAGTTCTTCCGCAGTTGTAAAATCAGGATATGCATATCCCTCCTGCATCAGCTTCTTAACGCAAATCTGATAGATCTCTTTTCTCTCGCTCTGCTTATATGGTGCATATGTGACAGGGCTTCCTTCAAATGGTCCCTCATCAAATCCAAGATCAAACTTGTTTAAGGAATTGATGATCTCCTCCACGCCATTTTCAAGCTCTCTCTTTCTGTCTGTATCTTCTATTCTAAGATAAAACACACCACCGCTCTGCTTTGCAAGTTTTCTTGATATCATAGCAGCATATAAACCACCGATATGCATATATCCGGTTGGGCTTGGCGCAAATCTCGTTACCTTCGCACCCTCCGGCAAGTCTCTCTTTGGAAATCTTGCTTCGAGATCGTCTACCGTTCCTGTTATATCCGGGAATATTAATTCTGCTAATTTGTTATAATCCATCTTATCTGCCACCTCTTATATCAAATCTATTTTTCGTTTCTTACCGCCTGACAGCACCTAATCGACTGTCAAAACACATATAGTAAAAAATACCACAAACCCCACATTTTGTACAGTTGTTTATTTCCTGTACACCACCGTACACCGTACGCCGTACAGTATGGGTTGACGGATATCTCCGATACGCTTCGTTTTCTATTCGGTTCACGCGCCCATTTGCCTGCAGTCGCCCAAACTCGCCTTTCAGGCTCAAACAATGGGCTTAATGCAGGCAGCTAGCGCAAACCTCATTACGAAAGCCTCGCTATGATCGTTGATATCCGTCAACCCATACTGTCGGCTGGTACCGGCATTGGCTGGTAATGCTTTTTCTGAACGGGGTACGTCTTGAAGATACTGCTCGAAGTTCGTAGAACTTATATTATATCTACAGTCTCCAAAGCGTAAATAAAATGGAAGACAGTTTTCCATATGATTCGCAAGTCTTGACATCCAACTTGTTACATATAGTAAATACTGTCTTCCATTTTTATTTCATATATTATTATCTGCCAAGCTGAACAATATCTGTAATACAGCACAAGCTACTACTCACAGTTGCTTATTCGCGATAAAGTAAGTAGCTGTACATGTCAGCGTATTCGTGTTTGCCCTGTTTGATGAAATCAATGGCCTCTCTTGGATGCTGGTTCAGCATACCGGTCAGCATGTACGGTACATCATAGCCCCATACAGCATCACCCTTTTCCTTTAACGGAACCATGTAACGCTCAATGAACTTCAGGATATGGTACAGATTGTACTTTGGATTACGAAGGAAGCCAAGCAGCAATTCCATCGCGCAATTTCCTGCACCTCGTCCCATAGAGCTTACCGTTCCATCTAACATGCTTGCTCCATGTCTCATTGCTTCAACAGTATTTGCATATGCCATCTTCATGTTGTCATGTGCATGAATACCAATCTTCTTACCGTATTTCTCTCCAACTGCCACATATTTCTGTGTCAGTCTCTGGATCTGCTCCGGGTATAAAGAGCCGTAGCTGTCTACAATGTAGATTCCGTCTACATTTGATTTGCCTAACATCTCAAGAGCGATATCGATCTCTGACTCCTGATCCTTTGAGATTGCCATAATGTTACAGGTCGTCTCATATCCCTTTGCATGTGCATCCTCTATCATCTCGATCGCAGCAGGCATGGTGTTGATGTATGTAGCCACACGTATCATGTCAATAACACTGTCTGCTCTGTCAATAATATCTGTCTTGTAATCGCATCTTCCGACATCCGCCATAACAGATATCTTCATCTCTGTATTATTCTCTCCGACTATACTGCGAATGGCTTCTTCGTCACAGAACTTCCACTTTCCGAACTTTTCTACATCGAACATCTCCTTGGAAGCCTTGTAGCCGAATTCCATATAATCAACACCAGCCTTCAAATTTGCTTCATAAAGTGCTTTTACAAATTCATCTGTAAAATAAAAATCGTTGACAAGTCCTCCATCTCGAATTGTAGCATCAAGCACCTGAATATCAGGTCTGTACGTGATCATATCTCCGCCTATCATCGCTGTTTCCTCCTAAATCTTTTTTATCACCTGATGAGCCGATCAAACTCCCAGGGTTATCCAACGCTCTTTCTATTTATTTTCTCACTTTAACGCGTTGGTGTGAGTATAGTATAACAGCTTTTTAAAATAATGCAAGCACTTTTTTACTTCAACGCACTAAAACGTGCAAATTGTAATAAATTTTCCTGTACATGCATCAATTATCAACATTTCATTGGGATAGGCATCTATCTGATATTCTAATGAAATTTCATCCAATGACAAAAATACCCATACCGGCGAGAGTACAAATTCTCCATTATCCTGAAGCGTCATGCAATAAGTTAACCGTGCGTAATTAAAAATGATATCTCCTGATATATTATCATTAGAATAATTATCAAATTCTAAGGATACTGTTTCTAATAATTTATCCCAATCCATCAATACCTGTTGATCCTGTTTGCTATCTGACCTCTGATATTTTTGACGGCATACAATACCAACAATTCCATTATCATTTATGTTAACCTCATAAATTTGGGATGTCATACTTCTTTGATCACCTTCAATTGGTGACAAAATATTCGTTTCATCACAAAATCCAAGGTAGGCAGGATTTGATTCTACTGCATCTGTAAAAGTAATATAGTAACCATCATATATAACACTTTCTTCATTCTGTCCCAACGCCAGATCACGACATAGCCACTCTGCTGTTGCCGCTTCTGCCATCATTACATTTCCGATTCCTATATCAGCAAAAAAATCACCCGCTTCTTTAATTGCTTCTTCTTTACTGATCTCCGCCCTATTCAGTTCATTGGTTTGAATAAGTTCTTGTTCTTTACCATCTCCATATTCTGTAATGCAGTATGCATATGTTATGTCGTCTGCATGTATAACATCATATGTTAATTCTTCGGGATAACGTTTTAACTCAAAACCATCCCCACTTTCTGTAAAATTCAGCAGGAACGTCTTTCCATCTATGTATCCAATATATGAATCTGACTCATATTCTCCTGCAGGATGCAATGGTGCTGCCTGTGTCTTTTTCTGTTCTTCTTCAGCTGCCATTTCTCTATAAGCTTCTACCGCATCTTTATCTCCCTGTTTTTTTGCTATATCTTCACATTTTTTATAATAACAAATATTTTCATCATGCATTTCCTTAGACAATTTTCCATTATATTCATATATTTCATTGTCCTTATCAAATATACATTCCGCTACCTTTTTCTTATAATCTCTATCTATTTGAATCTCTTTATATCGTATCGATTCCATACGGTCTGTCTCCGGTAATATAATATTCTCTGTATCAAGCAATATCTTTTTCCCATTGGTCTCTCCAAATTCAAATGATTCCTTTTCCGGTATATTTAATTCTCCTCTCAAACCGGGTTCTGCATAATCATCCATTTCCTCATTAATATCTGCCCCTACTTTTCTCTGGCATCCAGTCAACGCCACACAGATAAGTAATAAAAAAGCAGTTTTTTTCAGATTATTTATTATCATACTAATCTTCCATCCTCTATCCGTATTATACGATCACCCATTTGTGCTACATTTTCATCATGTGTGACAACAATCACTGTTTTGCCCTGTTGATTTACTTTCTTTAAAATTTTCATAATCTCTTGTCCGGTCATTTTATCCAATGCACCCGTCGGCTCATCTGCCAGAATTATATTTTTATTTGCAACCAACGCTCTTGCGATCGCACACCTCTGCTGTTGTCCCCCTGATAAATTAGCCGGAAGTTTTTTCCAATAATCTGCAATTCCCACCATATCCAAGCTTTGCATAACGATTTCTTTTCTTTTTTTCTTCGGAATATTTAATGCTATTAACGGTATCTCCACATTTTCAAAAACCGTATAATGTTTCATAAGGGCAAATTGTTGAAAAATAAATCCTACATTTTCTTTTCTGAAATTATGAAGTTCATTTTCCTTCAACTCATGTACTGCTATATCATTATAAAAATATTCGCCTTCCGTCAGCCGATCCATTCCTCCTAAAATATTTAACAGGGTACTTTTCCCTGAACCAGAAGTTCCCATAATAGAAATATAAGCTCCATCTTCTATCTCCAGAGAAATTCCATTTAATGCTGCTGTCGATACATCACCAGTTACATATGTCTTTCTTACATTATTTAATCTAATCATAATTCATCTCCTATTAATTCTGCTCCTGAGTGATTTTTTATCAATCTAATCGGGATAACGGATGAAAGCATTATCATAAAGACACCTGCTAATACATTCATAACCAATACATTTTTATATATCACCATAGTTAATATTCTTTGAGACTCATATACTGCTTCAAAAAAATATTTTGCAAGAAGTGCCACCACAGGAATTACTAAAATAATTGCGATTAACATTTTCCATATATTTTCAATTAAAATAATTGAAATTATATCTTTCTGATTCCATCCATTCGCATACAAAATACCATACTCATATTTTCGTGTGAGAATATTCATACTTTGATAACAAGTCAATGATACACATGCTGATATTGCCACAATAAAAAACAATTCCAATAAATATCTGCGTATATCCTTGGTTGATGACTCAACGCTGCTCATAACGGCTGCCAGATTCTTAACAGAGATACTTATATTCTCGCGGTCTGCTAACATATTCAATCTATTCTTTGCATCATCAAATGTATAATCATGGTTTACACAAAAATAAAGGTTCCAATATCCCGCTTCTGTTTCATTTACTTCTATAACCCCATAATCTAAAGAAGTAGTTGTATGAATTGAATATTTATTCACATCCGTTATGTCCATAACAGGAATAACCTGGTTTCTTTTTATATAACCTGCAATGATCCCCTGTTTGTCGCATCCATTTAGTTCTATTACATCACCTATGTGCAATATTTTTTTATATTGGAATCCGGCATAAACCGCTTCATATCCCCTGCGCAATGCATCATCTATTGTAATATAGCCCGCTTCCAGATTTATACTCAGCATTGAAAACATATCTTTACTAACATTCCAAGTCTCAACATATGAATCCGAATTATACAATTCATCTTTCTCTTCCTTGTTATTTGCCTGTTTCTCTGCTACAGTTCTCCAGCTATCTCCATTTTCAATTTTATTCTCCATTGTCCCAAGCATTTTTATATATTTTTGTGTTTTCATATATTCAATAAATTTCAAACACTTTTCATAATCTTCTTCATTTTCTATCTGTACCATCCCAATGTTTTTAATGTCTTCTTTATATGCTTTCTGCGTTTCATTATAAAAATTACCACTCGTATGCATAATTAGAATTACAACAGACAGTACCAATAATGTGACGGTATTCAGCAAAATTCCTTCCCATATCTTAGAACTATGCAGGCACATATTATCAACTGCAAATTTTAGTCTATATCGAAATTTCATCCATCTAACCCCCTGTCCATTTTATTCTCTTACTAATTGTCCATAATTTTTCCTGTTTATGAAAAAAGCCACTGATAGCATACAAATAAATACCGTTATAATAAAACCTAATAATAATACGAGCCAAATCCAATGCATTATATACGAGATATTCTTAAATCCACCAAAATAACGTATATATATGAATGAGATCACGGTTGCAAGCCCCAAACCAATTCCAGCCATCAGACATATCTCTTTGAATGACATTGACAGAATTTTCCAACTGCTCATACCATAAATCCGCATGATCAAATAATCTTTTCTACGCCGTAAAATCCAGATTTTTGATAGCATAATACAATTCATAATTCCAAACAAAATCATTACAGCAACAATCAATGTCTTTATATTATATAAGTACTTCCACTTATTTCCCGATATATCAGACTGCTCTCTATCCATAGCTTTTCTTATAGAAAATCCCGGCTCACCCAAATACAGACTATCACTCTCATTTTCCTCTTTTTGAAATAAATCCGGTGATTCAATTGGCTCATTAGCTCCCATTACAATTTGAATCTCATCTTTATTTAACATTTCATTTAATTTATTCTGAAATATACTTGATTCTTCATAAAACTGTCGTCCTCCCAAAACAAGTATCTCACAGTCATCTTCTGCCTGATACTTTTCAAATACACCACATACCTCTATATATCTATCGCCTATCCACATATATAATTTGTTGTTTTTCTGAATCGTTTCTGCCATCAGATCTTTGCTGATTACAACAGCAGGATTTTCCCCATTTGTCCATGCATATTCCCCACTTTCAAGTGTCTGAAACCATACATCTTTATACGAAAAAACCACATTTATATCTCGCGAATCTCCATTTTCACCAGAGGATAAGCTAATATCTGTAATATAGGTTGTATCCATCTGATCAGATAATATATTAACCATACTATCTGTATCATCCTTACATAACTGCAAACATTCTGCTTCCTGTTCAATATCTACTTCAAAATAACCGTCTTCTGCAACTTTCTCCCAGTCTACATAATTTGCCTCATATGAGTGTATGGAATGTATGTATAAATTTTCTGAATATTGATACGATGTTTTTTGATTACTGTATTGCCACAGCCAATTTGAAACTGTGGCATATGCAGTACATAGAAGAATAAACACAAATGTAAATCCTATAATGAATAAAATTGAAATCTCTTTATCTCTGATACGCAATATCTTTCCCCCTCTAACTCTGATCAACTTTCCGCTAACCAAGATTCGTCCGCGGTTACGAATCTTGTTGTTAGCAGAATTCGACTTTAATTACCATAAAGTGTAAATTCCTTTTTCTTATTTCCATCCGCAATGAATTTTACAGTAGCATATGTATTATCAGTGCTAATTTTTTCACTCTTACTGGCACTTCTATGTCCTCCATATACTTTAGCGATACACTGACCATTTTTATTGCCAAACATTTTCACTCCATTAAATGGTCCACTAGAAATAGTCTCATCACTATCTCGTCCAGATAATGTAGCATAACAACTTATTTTGTCACGCGTTACTCTGTATAAATAGCTGGCATTTCCCCTTACAGTAATTCCTGCATGGACCGCAGACTGCGTTGGCAAATTACCCACGTATCTACTTTGTGCAAATGAAACTGTACTAAACATCATACAGGCGCAACAGCCTAAGATAAATATGTAACGTTTTGTCTTTAATAATCGTTTTGTCATAAACATTATAATCTCCTTTTCTAAATATTATCTGCAGATATAGAAAATATAACATAAATATACAAACTTTGTGGTTATTCGACAAAACTAGAACATAAACAACAAAACTAGATGTAAAAAAACAAATTTCGACGTTTTTTACGCCCGCTTCAGGCTTCCAACCCGAAGATCGAATTCATCCAGTGCTTCCTGCTCCGGATTCTCACATTTCAAATGAACCAGATCGATCAGTCTGGTGTGAGGCTCATATTCGTATTTGTAATCAATATCTGCCGGATCAAGCCCCAGTCTGAGCCACAGATGATTCATATGCGCTTTCGCCACGGAATTCTCATACAACACCTTGATCGGCGTCATCAGACTATAGCTGTACGCTGTCTTTGCATCCAGATAGACGGGCATGCTGCACACGATATTCCGGGAGCTGTTTCCAATCAGGATATTATAGATTCCTTCCTCTGCCACCCACTGATGCAGGTCACTGTCAAATGAAGCAAAGTCCTCTTTTTTCAGAGTAAAGCTGACCTTCTCCTGGTCGCCATATGCCAGCCGGATCTTCTTAAACGCTTTCAATTCCTTTACAGGCTTTGAGATGGATGCATACGGATCACTGATATAGAGCTGAACAACTTCCATACCTTCAGAGAATTCTTCCGGTCCCTGATTGATCACATCCACAGCGATCTTGATCGAATCCGTAAATACCGGCATTTTCTTATTATCTACTTTGCCATCCGGGTAAATGATCTCTACCGGAGACTGCTCTCCGATTGCACGCTCATTGCTGATCTCAAAATGACTGTAGGATAATCCATGTCCAAATGGATACAACGGCTCTACCATCTTCTTATCATAATATCTGTATCCGACGTAGATGCCTTCTCCATAATTGACCTGATATCCGTCACCCGGGAAATTCAGATACGTCGGTGTATCCTGATATTTCTTTGGGAATGTCAGCGGCAGCTTTCCGGATGGATTCACTCTGCCGGTTAAGATATCTGCCATTGCATGTCCACCTTCCATACCCGGTAAGAACATACAGAAGATGCCATCTAACTCATGCTCCCAAAGTGCCAGATCAACCGGTCCGCTTACATTTAAGATAAGTCCCAGCTTCACAAGTGGATTTTCCCGTTTCAGATCTAACATCTGATTCAAAATCTGTGCATCCTCGGCGGACAGCTTCATATCCTTCCGGTCATTTCCTTCCATGCCCGGTATTCTGGCAACGCAGATATAGGTGGAAATGCCTGCGCGCTTCCCTACTGCCGGTATTCCGATACTCACCTCGACACCATTCTGGATCAGCCCCTCGTAGATGCTGCTGTCCTTATCTGTCGTAATACCTGCACTTCCGGTACCACAGTCATATAAACGGATAGCTCCGCTTCCGCAAAGAACGACACCCGATAAAAGATCATCTTCCACAGCTGTCTCAAATACCGAATCACTTCCTGCCTTGCTCTTTGCCTGAATCGGAAAGATGTCATTCTCATTTTTCAACATAACAATGCCCTCACAAGCCGTCTTATAGGCTGCCTGCTTCGACATATCCATGATATACTGCGCTGACATATCATAGCACTCCGGTGCAGCGTAAGTCTCTGCCAGTTCCAGTATTCTCGCCACATTCTGATCCAGTTCTTCTTCGGTCAGTTCCCCATTTGCAACTGCTTCCATGACTACTGTAGGATCAGCTGTAACTCCCGGCATATTCAGGTCATTTCCTGCTTTTAATGCTGCGATCGGATCGTAGACTGCGCCCCAATCTGACACAACCATTCCGTCAAAGCCCCAGTATTTACGCAGGATGTCATCTAACAGCCATTTATTCTGTGTACATGCCGTACCATTGATCTTATTATATGCTGACATTACAGTTGCCGGCTTTCCCTGCTCTACACAGGCACGGAAGCCCGGAAAATAAATCTCCTGCAACGCCCGTTCCGATATCGTCTCATTGATCCCCTGACGGTTCTTTTCCTGATTATTTGCAGCAAAATGCTTGATATTTGCCGCTACTCCTTCCTCCTGCACACCCTTTACATACTCCGGTGCAAGCTTCGACACCAGACACGGATCTTCTGAGAAACCTTCAAATAATCTTCCACTCAATGGATCTCTGTGGATATTGATATTCGGTGTTCCAAGGAGCATATGCACGCCATACGCCCGTGCTTCCCGTCCAAGTGCATGTCCTGTCATATTCACGATATCCGGGTTAAATGTAGCCCCAAGCATCATCCCACATGGAAAACATGCAGGCGACATAATGTCTGCCGCAGCATCCCCTGCCATCTCTACAAATGCCAGTGTTGTCTCATTATTTGTTGTATTCTTTACAAACTGATCCTTGAAGTGATCCCGAACCTTCTTCCAGACCTTCATTTCCTTTTCTGTCAGCTTATCAGGACGGAAATAATCAAATATAACATGACGTTCTTCTGTAGCACTGAAGTCTTTCATCAGCCATGCTTCTTCCTCATCCCTCGGATTCTGTCTCCATGCAAGGATCAGATCGCCGATCAGCTGTTCATAATTAATTCCCGTTCCGCCATCCAGCATACGGATCGCCGGTACACCACACTCAGGAACTGCTGCGGTACTGAAGTTACTTGCACCGCACACCATAGTGGCTTTTTCTTCTATTGTCATTTGTTCCAGTATGTTTTTGATCTTATCTGTCATGTCTCAATCTCCTGCTATTTGAAGCTATTTTTATCTGAAAACAGCTTACAGATTCTATCTAATAAATTCCGCTTCTTATAATAGTACCCGCTTTACCGCAGTCTCCCAACCGGAAAGCCGCATCCGGCGCATCTCCTCATCGATCTCCGATGTAAATGCCCGCTCTACGCTCCAATTGCTCTTTATCTCTTCTATGTCATCATAATATCCAACTGCCAGTCCTGCCAGATAAGCCGCACCAAGTGCTGTCGTCTCTGTCACAACCGGACGGATGATCTCGCCGGACAGCAGATCTGCCTGAAACTGCATCAGGAAGTTATTTGCACTTGCACCACCATCTACACGTAACTGCTTCAGGCTGATACCGGAATCACTCTCCATCGCTTTTAATACATCGTAAGTCTCATATGCCAGTGATTCTACAGTTGCCCGGACGATGTGCTCTCTTGTCGTTCCTCTGGTCAGCCCCAGGATCGCACCTCTGGCATAAGCATCCCAGTACGGTGCACCAAGTCCGGTAAATGCCGGAACTACATAGACACCATTGCTGTCCTTAACGGATAATGCTATTCTCTCGGTATCACCGGCTTTCTCGATCAGCTTCATCTCATCACGCAGCCATTTGATCGCGGCTCCTGCGACAAACACACTGCCCTCCAGCGCATACTGTACTTTGCCGTTCAGTCCGATCGCTATCGTGGTAAGCAGCCCATGTTCTGAATAAACAGCCCTGTCTCCCGTATTCATCAGCAGGAAACAGCCGGTTCCATAGGTATTCTTCGTATCTCCCGGTTCGAAACAGCACTGTCCGAATAATGCCGCCTGCTGATCTCCGGCAACGCCTGCAACCGGAATCGAACCACCGAATAACCGCTCGTCTGTATAGCCATAGATCTCACTGGAATTATGTACCTCCGGCAGCATACTCTCCGGTATACGGAATTTCTCAAGTAATTCCTTATCCCATTCCAGTGTGTGGATATTAAACAGCATCGTTCTGGATGCATTTGTATAATCTGTTGCGTGAACCTTTCCTCCGGTCAGCTTATAGATCAGCCATGTATCAACCGTTCCAAAATATAACTTTCCATCCTCTGCAAGTTTTCTCGCTCCCTCTACATGATCGAGAATCCACTCAATCTTTGTAGCTGAAAAATAAGGATCAGCGATCAAACCTGTCTTCTCGCGGATCACTGTATCATAGCCCTCTGCTTTTAATGCCTCGATCCGGTCTGCCGTTCTTCTGCACTGCCACACGATCGCCGGATATATCGGTTCTCCTGTTTCTTTATTCCAGACGATCGTTGTCTCTCTCTGATTCGTAATTCCGATCGCAGCAATCTCCTCAACAGGAATTCCCAGTGTCTCTCTGGCTTCCATCATCACGCTCATCTGTGACGCCCAGATCTCCTTCGGATCCTGCTCTACCCAACCATTTTCAGGAAAATACTGTGTAAACTCCTTCTGTGATACAGCCGCCATCTCTCCATTTTTTCCGAATAAAATCGCCCTTGAACTTGTCGTACCCTGATCAAGTGCCATAATGTATTTCTTCATACCCATTTCTCCATTATATATTCTCTGCTTCGCCCATTCGTTACTTTATATCGTTCTCTTATCTGCTTTGCCGCATAACACTTCAGCCTTTATTTCAAATAATCATCTCTCAGTATCCGGTTCACACGTTCTACTTCTTCCCGAAGCCCACGGGAGGACATTCGAAGTGCACCCTGCCCCATGATGATCAACTGTTCCAATCCATCTGAGGATGCAACCGTCACTTTATACTTTCTGCCAAGCTCATGTGTCGTCTTTTCTATATACATATCGGCAGTCTCTGCTTCTTTCGTATAGACCACATGGATATTTCCATGCTTTGTAATGCTGCCCGGATTCTGCTTCACCTTATAAGCATCAAATACGAGGATCAGCTCACAGCCGACATACCCCTGATAATTCGACATAATATCAATCAGCTTATCTCTGGCACTGTCGATGTTCACCGCTGCCAGCGCTTTCAGGTCATCCCATGCAAATATCACGTTATACCCATCAACTAACAGATATTCTATCTCGCCCTTTTGCTTCCTGTATGCTCCGGGTCTGGCAATTCCAGTATCCGCCGTCTTTAATCCGACAGCCGGTGTCTGCGCACCGGTGGTCTTGCTCTTGCCATGTTCTGCCGCCTTTTTCACATACCAGTCCGCTTCCGACACACTCTTATTATACCGATTAAAACCGGCTTTATTATAAGCTGCATTTTCCCGGCTGTTTGAACCATAGGTACGGACAAATATATCCTCTAACTCTTTCTCATCATACACCGGAGCACCTACGTCCTGCCGCTCACGCGCCATCCGTTTTCGGTTATCCTCGTCTGCCTCAGTAGGCTCTGACGTTATATTTCGCAGGACATCTTCCATTCCCGCAAGTGCAAATCCCGGATCTTCTTTTACATGCATCATATCATACACATCGTACCAGTCCACGATATATCCGGCTCCATGTGCACAGAATACCGACGATGCCGGATTCGCCATATCAAGCTCCGGATCATAGGTACTTGCCGCCAGCACTTCATCTTCATTGTGGCATGGCTCATATCCCTGCAGGGTACAGGATAACTTACCCTGTCCTCTGGTATATGCCGTCACATCCTGCTGGTACTCCTGCATCGTAGCAACCGGTGCAGTTCCTGTCAAGATACTCATTTCACCCTCGATCTCCGGCTGTGCAAATCGTCCATGCATCCGCGTGATATCGTTCATCGCCCGCCCGGTCATCTCTGTAGGGATCTCCAGCCGGAATGCATACACGGGTTCTAACAGTCTGCATTCCCCCATCATAAGCCCCTGCCTTACTGCACGATATGTTGCCTGACGGAAATCACCGCCCTCTGTATGCTTCTGATGTGCCCGTCCTGCGGTCACTGTGATCTTCATATCTGTGATCGGTGCGCCTGTCAACACGCCGCGGTATTCTTTTTCTTCCAGATGTGTCAGGATCAATCTCTGCCAGTTCTTATCGAGCACATCCTCGCTACATATCGTATCAAACTGCATTCCACTTCCCGGCTCCAATGGTTCCATCAGCAAATGCACTTCGGCATAATGGCGAAGCGGTTCAAAATGGCCGACACCCATTACCGGTTCTGCAAGTGTCTCTTTATATATGATCCTTCCCATACCAAATGATATGAGATAACCAAATCTGTCTTTTATGATCTGTGTCAGCACCTGAAGCTGCACCTGTCCCATAACCTTGACAAAGATCTCTCGGGTCTCCTGTGCAAACTCCACATGTAACTCCGGTTCTTCTTCCTCCAACTGCCTGATATCCCGGAGTACGACAACTGCATCCTTGTCCTCCGGATAACTGACTTTATAGGATAACACAGGTTCCAGTCCTGCGAATACATTTTCCTGTTCACATCCAACGCCCTGACCTGCGGATGTCTCACCAAGCCCGGTGACCGCACATACCGTTCCGGCAGGAGCCTCCTCTACCGTCTCGTAACGCGCACCGGAATAAATCCGTATCTGGTTGACTTTTCCTTCAGTTCCCTCGATCTGCTCTCTGCACTTTAAGCATCCTCCGGTCACCTTCATATAGGTAAGACGTTCCCCTTTTGCATCTCTCGATATCTTGAAGATCCGTCCGCCAAATTCTGCATTATATGCAGGCATCACCATATAGGTATTCATCGCATCCAATAATTCCTGCACACCGGAGAGTTTGAGTGCCGATCCCCAGAAACACGGAAATATCTTTCTGTCAAGAATTGCTTCGATGATATCCTCTGTCTCAACCGTACCACTATCCAGATAGGTATCCAACAGTCTCTCGTCTGCCATCGCGATCTGTTCATCTCTGTCCTCGGATGAGAAATCAACGCAATCCCCATCCAGCTTTTTTCGTATATTTTGGAAAACAGCATCTTTATCTGACCCATCCATATCCATCTTATTTACAAATATAAATGTCGGGATCTCGTACCGCTTCAACAGCTTCCATAATGTATCAGTATGACTCTGTACCCCGTCCATGCCATTAATGACAAGAATCGCATAGTCAAGCACCTGTAAGGTTCGTTCCATTTCCGCTGAGAAATCAACATGCCCAGGCGTATCAAGCAGCGTAATCTCCATGTCATCATATGTAAATACCGCCTGCTTGGAAAATATCGTGATCCCACGCTCCCGCTCCTGTGCATCCGTATCCAGGTAAGCATCCTTATGATCCACCCGTCCAAGCTTACGGATCTTGCCTGCCGTATATAACATGGCTTCCGATAATGTAGTTTTTCCCGAATCAACATGGGCAAGAATACCCACCACCAACTTTTTCATATCTGTATTTACCCTGTTTCTGTCCATCATATATCATATCGAGCATATAGCTGACGGATATTTTTCCATCCGTCCCACATCTCATACGGGTCAGACTTCCTTCTTCTTATTCTTTCTCTGTTTTATAACTGCAAACTTCGCTGCATAGGCCGCGCCCAGTGCACACGGAAATACAAATGTTGCAAAACGGTATAGCAGTGCCATAGCTCCTGCTTTCGCACTTCCCACGATCGCACCAAACATTGCGATCATTACAAACTCACTGGAACCGATCCCGGCAGGCGTAGGAATAACTGCCGCCAGCATGACGGATACCGTCGTGATCGCCAGTGCCACATCCGGCGAAAATGCACCGCTCTTGTACAGTACGATATACGGAATCATAAACCAGCAGGAAAACTTACAAATATTGATTAGCAGAACGCCAAGCAGCAGCTTCCAATGGTGCAGCAATTTCTTTGATTCCGTTTCCATGATATCACACTGTTCTTTGATTTTATCAAACTTTTCTGTAAATCGTCCTTTGTAATTCACCAGATCCATCAGCTTCTTTAAGATCTGATGAAACCATCCGGCACATACAAACAACAGTAAACATATCGTAATAATAACCGTAGCCACAAATCCAATTCCAATATATGCTTCATATTCCGCAAAGGTTTCATTCATATAATGGAAATGCAGCAGATACAGGATCACCGCCATAATTCCGATGCTTAATTTGTGCACTGCATATTCAATCATATACATACCAAATGCTTCTGATGTCTTCACTCCATACTCATTCAGGTAAACCAGAGCCGACACACCCGCTCCGCTTCCAAGCGTCGCCGTTCTGTAAAATGACACAAAATATGTCATTCCAAACGCCTGTCTGAATGTAAACGTCGGATTATACTGTCTGGCAAATAACATCGTGATCGTACTCTCAAACACACCATACAGCAATGTCGCCACAAGGATCAGCACGACGATCCAAGGGCTTGTCTTCACAAGCTGCTTTGCGATCGGTCCTGCCATATCCCGGAACACATATACGATCAGGCCAAGAAGCACCAGCACAAATGCCCATTTTATAATACTTTTCTGCGTTTCTGTTAATTTCTTCATACTCAACTTATTACCTTTTATCTAATTTCCATATATATCCGCATATAAATATACTATACCATATCCACACGCTCACCGACAACATAAAAGGCTGTTTGTTGTTACAGGCATTTGCATCTAAACTACTGTGCCATTTACGCCTGTGCCGCTGTGCCATATACCATGATATAAAACATTAGTGTCAGTTTCGTTATGAAATGCATATTGCCAGCGAATGCGGGTGCATGTTTGAGCCGAAGGCGAGTTTGCACAGAAGCATGAGCGAATCAGGCATATGCATTGAATAGAAACTTACATGAGTTTTTATCATGGTACATGACACAGTGCACAGGCGTAAAGGTCACAACAATATAGATGCAAATGCCTGTAACATCAAACACGCCCCACCGCATTGCTGTATGGTGGAGCGTGTCTGCTTTGAGATAAATGATTTATTCTAAAAGGACTTATATATTCACATTCGTTTAAATTACATCTTAGCCAAAGAGCGGAGTTGAGTAATATCTGTCACCACTGTCCGGAAGGAGAACTACGATTGTCTTTCCTGCATTTTCAGGACGCTTTGCAAGTTCCTTTGCTGCTACGAAAGCTGCACCGGATGAGATACCAACGAGAATACCTTCTATACTTGCGATCTCTTTGCCGCCTTCAAATGCTGCATCATTGTCGATTGTGATGATCTCATCGTAGATTTTTGTATTTAATGTATCCGGTACAAATCCTGCACCGATACCCTGAATCTTATGTGCTCCTGCAGTTCCCTTTGAAAGAACCGGTGATGTAGCCGGCTCTACTGCTACAACCTTAACATTCGGATTCTGCTGCTTCAGATATTCACCGACACCTGTTACAGTTCCGCCTGTACCAACACCTGCTACAAAGATATCAACCTTTCCGTCTGTATCATTCCAGATCTCCGGTCCTGTTGTCTTTCTGTGTGCTTCCGGGTTTGCCGGATTTACGAACTGACCTGCAACGAAGCTGTCAGGGATCTCCTTAGAGAGCTCCTCAGCCTTTGCGATCGCACCCTTCATACCCTTTGCACCTTCAGTCAGAACGATCTCTGCGCCGTATGCTTTGATGATATTTCTTCTTTCAACGCTCATGGTCTCCGGCATAACGATGATTGCCTTATAACCCTTTGCTGTAGCGATAGATGCAAGACCGATACCTGTATTTCCGGATGTAGGCTCAATGATCGTAGCGCCCGGCTTTAATGTGCCCTTTCTCTCTGCATCTTCGATCATCTCTTTTGCGATTCTGTCTTTTACGCTTCCTGCCGGATTAAAATACTCTAACTTTGCAAGGATCTTTGCATTTAAGCCTTCCTTTTTCTCAATGTGATTGAACTCTACTAATGGTGTATTTCCGATTAACTCTGTTGCGTCTTTATAAATTTTACTCATAATTTTAATCTCCTATTCTGATTCTATTTTTCGTTTTGCAGGTGACCGATGATCTTCGATCACCCATATTTTTTTATTGTTTTTATGTTCAATTATCTACTGTTTTTATTATTGATTATTCTGCGATTGCCTTAAATGCTTCATCCAGATCTTCGATAATATCGTCGATGTTCTCTGTTCCGATGGACAGACGAATTGTATTCGGCTTGATACCCTGATCTAATAGCTCAGCCTCGTTGCACTCTGAATGAGTGGTTGATGCCGGATGGATAGCAAGGGATTTTACATCTGCAACATTTGCAAGGAGTGAGAATAACTCAAGCTGATCGATAAATGCCTGTGCCTCTTTTGCTCCGCCCTTAATCTCAAATGTGAAGATCGATCCGCCGCCATTTGGGAAATATTTCTTATATAATGCCTGCTGTTCAGGATCCTCCGAGATGGATGGATGATTTACCTTCTCAACCAGTGGCTGATCTTTCAGATACTGTACAACCTTAAGTGCATTTTCAACATGACGTTCTACACGCAAGGATAATGTCTCAAGTCCCTGAAGGAAGATGAATGAATGTACCGGTGAGATAGTTGCTCCCATATCTCTTAACAGGATCGCTCTGATGTAAGTAACAAATGCAGCAGGTGCTGTATCCTTTGCAAAGCTTACTCCATGGTAAGATACGTTCGGCTCTGTTAACCATGGGTATTTGTCACTGGATGTCCAGTCAAAGTTACCACTGTCGATGATGACACCACCGATCGTTGTTCCGTGTCCACCGATGAACTTGGTAGCGGAATGTACAACGATATCTGCACCGTACTCAATCGGGCGAACGAGATAAGGTGTTGCAAATGTATTATCTACGATCAATGGAATGTTATGTGCATGTGCGATCTTTGCGATTCTCTCGATATCTACAACCTCTGAGTTAGGATTTCCGAGTGTCTCGATCTCGATACCGGTTGTATTGTCCTGAATAGCAGCTTCGATTGCATCATAGTCAAATGGATCAACGAATGTTGTCTCGATTCCAAAATCCGGAAGTGTATGTGCAAGAAGGTTATATGTTCCACCGTAGATGTTCTTTGCTGCTACGATGTGGTCACCCTTATGTGCAACTGCCTGAAGTGCATATGTCAGAGCTGCTGCTCCCGAACCAACTGCAAGTGCTGCTACGCCGCCCTCTAATGCTGCGATTCTCTTTTCGAAAATGTCTTCTGTAGGATTTGTAAGTCTTCCGTAAATGTTACCTGCATCTCTGAGGCCAAATCTGTCTGCCGCATGCTGGCTGTTATGGAATACATATGATGATGTAAGATAGATCGGAACTGCTCTTGCATCTGTTACGGGATCCGGTGTTTCCTGTCCTACGTGTAACTGTAATGTTTCAAATTTTAAATCTCTTTCGCTGTATGATTTCTTTGCCATAATTTTTAATCTCCTGTTCTTTTCTCCCGGCTGATGTACGTTTCCGTTTCTTCTATCATTATGTACTGCCGTTTTATTATCTGTCATTTTATTCTGTATTCGTTATTTGCTCCCTATGCCGGAGCTTATCATTTCGTCATTCATGGATATTCTTATCCGGGCTTACTCTAGCGACAACATCTGTAAATTCCGCCTGCTGATAACGCTTGTCTGGTAGTACACATTCGATTGTCTTCATTCAAATATTGTGGTTGATAATACTTGTTCAACATACCTTTTACCTCGTTTCCGCTTATTCCTATCAACAAACTATGATTTAGCTTATGCATGTATATTACACCTCTATTCCTACTTTGTCAATAGGATAATGGAAATATTTTTATAGATTTTTCTTTTAAACTGGTGTATAATCAATTCATAGAAAATTAGTATGAATTATGATCGTGTAATTTGGAGGTGTATTACATTGAAAATATCAACAAAAGGAAGATATGCATTACGGCTTATGATCTATATAGCAGCCAACTCTAATGGTAAGCCGGTCAGCATAAAGGATGTAGCAAAAAACGAGGATATCTCTGATAAATATCTGGAACAGATCATTTCTATATTAAATTCCGGCGGACTTGTCCGAAGCGTCCGTGGTCCACAGGGTGGCTACCTGTTACGAAAAGCACCGGAAGACATTACAGTCGGTGCAGTTCTTCGTCTGACAGAAGGAACGCTTGCCCCTGTTGCCTGTGTCGAAGAGGATGCGCCTGAATGTGAGCGTGAATCCATATGCTCCACCTACAATCTGTGGAAGCAACTCTACAGTGCGATCTGCAGTGTTGTTGACACAACCACCATCGCAGACCTCTGCAACAGCCGACCGGAAGCTGGCGATGAATACTGCATTTAGCCTGATACTCCAAGCAGCTGAATTGCTTATGCTCTGACACTAACAAAACTAGCATAGATTTCTATTTAATGCATATGCCTTATCCGCTTATGCTCCTGTGCAAACTCGCCCTACGGGCTCACACATGCACCCGCATTCGCTGGCAATATGCATTATATAACGAAATCTATGCTATTGTTTTGTTAGTGCCAGAGTATAACCAATCCAGCCGTTTTGTAACATCATAGGAAACTCAGTCGACTGCACTATCGATTTTTAAACGATGGGCTGTCGTGCACTTAAAAGATATTCTTATCAATAAACGCGTGATCAGCCTTATCACTAGAATGAAACAAACTTAAAAAATCCCCCTTGGGGTACTAAACTGAATTGAGATTATCTGTTTGGAACAGATAATCTCAACACAATGTTATTTTATATTTGTGAATCTCATATTTGTATCTATAAAAAATCTACCCGGCTGTTCACTGTTGTTGAGCCGGTTCAGATCGATAATAGACAAAAACATTCGTATAGGATTCGTCATGACATGCATATTGCCAGCGAATGCGAGTGCATGTCTGAGCCCGTAGGGCGAGTTTGCACATAAGCATGAGCGGATCAGGCATATGCATGAAATAGAATACTATACGAGTTTTTCTATTGTCGATTCTGAGCCAGATTAACACGGTGAACAGCCGGTTAGATTTTTATCCATAAATGTGAAATTCACACATTACTTCAACTTCATGTCAACCACAAGGTTATTTCCGGTGGCGGTGATGTTCGCATAGCTGCCGGAGATCAATGGCAGCATCGGTGCGATATGTCCAAGATCGGCATCCATGATAACCGGCACATTGTGGTGGGCGATAATATCCAGTACCGCATGATACTGGTCAAGCCCCATCATCTCCTGCCCATGCACCAGCGGACGTCCGATCAGAAACCCCTTCACATATCGGAACCATCCCGCATGCTCCATCTGCCACATAGCACGGCGGATCGCCATTACATTCAGATCACAGGCTTCTAAGAACCAGATGAAGCCATCCTCTTTATAGTGTTCCAGAAAATCTGTTGTTTTATCAAATTTCGTTCCAAGCAGATTCACCAGGCAGTCCATGCAGCCACCGATCAGTCTACCTGCCATGAATACTTCATCGACAGTAGTCGATCCATGCGTCGCATCCGTTTCATACAGGTGAAGTTCCTTCTGTTCAGTGATATTATATGGTGCAAGCGGATGTTCTTCATCCTTCAGGGATTCCTTCTCATATCCACGATATCCCTGCAGGCTTTTCTTCTCACCACAAAGCAGTGCAAATGTATCTTCTATCGATGCATGCCACGGCTCCATGCCAAATGCTGCCGCACATGGACCATAAACAGAAGCTGTATCACAGATCGTTGTCAGCAGATAAGTCAGATTCGTATTATCCGAATATCCCACAAACCATTTCGGATCTGCTTTCTTTAAGCGTTCAAAATCAATATGATCAAGAGTCTCACACATCAACTCTCCACCGCCGCAGGATATCAGAACATCATTTTTCTTTGATGTGTACATTTCATTAATCTCCTGACCGCATTTCTCCGGCGTATTACTGATACCGATACCACAGCCTTCATAACAATTCGGACCAAGCTCCGTCTGATAGCCCTTAGCATGGAATGTATCAAGTGCATGACCAAATGCTGTCCGATATGGTTCTATATTACAACCAAAAGATGGCGCAACAAAGCCAATCGTTCCACCTTTTTCTAAAAATTTCGGATATCTCATTTTTCTCCTCCTTTTAGCCTCATAAACTGGAATTTGTCTCTTTCTTACCCATTAGCAATCTGAACCAATTTATCAATTATAACTTGTGGTATCTCGCTATTTTCATAACCTTGTTTAATAGATTCGATTGCATTATCTATATCGTTATTCTTTGCATATAAAAACGCTCTGATATGACACATATACGGAACATATATATGGGGTAAAGTTACTATCCTCTGATTAAGAACAGTAATGGCATCATCAACTGTTTGTACATTATTTATCCACTCTCTTATCAGTGGGATATTTTTATCTATCACATTTTTTATATATTCCAATGCAAATTCTATATCGGACGTGTAGGTAGGTATTTGATATTGAAAACTTGTGCATTTCCTTGGATTATAAAATTCTTCCTTTGTATATCCACAGTCTTGTTCTCTTTCATCCTCTATGTGATTATACCAAGCATCAGCAATGTGTATTTTTACAGAACTTTCTGTCCGATGCCATGTCAACTTATTTTTACTATTGATATCAGGGATAAAATCATAATTATATCCCCAGCGCAAGTATATGTGATTTCCTCTTGGATAACATAATTCGACCACAAAACGCCGATTAGCACTCCATTCAGAGTGCCATTTTTTTATCTTTTCATTATATTTCAACCCGAATTCTTCTGACAACCTTCGAGATATGTATTCGTCATAAAGTTCTCTTTTAATATATTCATCACCATGTAAAAACTTATCTTTATACTCTTCTTGTGATAATATTTCATTTGATTCCCTTTTTTTTGAACAAAAACCCTTACTCAATACATCAAATAGACTCATAAGTAACCTCCATTATTGCAAATCATCTCTTGCTTAAATCCCGATTTAGTAAATCGTGATTTGGTATCGTTACATCCTATACTACCGAACACCAAAAGAATCCGTCCACAACAGCATATATCCACTACTAAAGGCAACCGCCTGAGAAGCTAAATCCGTGACAGAGGCACTGTAAAACGGAATCTGATCGCTTTTAAGAATTTCGATTTTTATCTCCTTCTTGCAGTATTTCGTACCAACACCTCATACACTCCAAGCAATATACACCCGGCGACATAGCACAGGATATCTTTCCAATCAAATACAGAACCGACCAAAACACTTAAGAATCGGTTATCCTGCCAGCCTAATACTTCCACAATATGGAACATCTGTAAAAATTCTACCAGTGCTGCAAAAATAAATACATACAGCGGCAACAATTTGCATCGCTCCGGTACAAATATTCTTATAAACGTATATATCACAATCACAACCAGCACATCACCAATATATGGTCTTACAAATGCATCATGTACATATAACGCAATCAACACCTCGGTCAGCAACAAAATCACAGTTGCTATTGCATATCCGATTCGCTTCATGTTCTTCTCCATTCAACAAATTATTTGAAGAGATTGTCATTTTTGCAGCTCTGGCACTACTTTACTTTTTTCAGATTCAACATATACTCTTCAATCAAACAATCAACCGTTTCTTTTTCCTTTACAAGATTCGGGAATAAACCGGTAGCTCCGTACCCTACCAAATTCATCAATCCAATCAGTCTCCATTCATTCGCAGATGTCACCGAATCTTCTCCTTCAATATTTTCCTTATAAGAACAAAACTCTACTGTGAATCGATTTCTTCGCTCCGCTTCCAATTCAGAATCTGCCGGCGGTAAAGTCGGAGGAAATCGCCACAGATTATCCATCTGCCTGATGAGTTCGTCTGCCTTCTCTGTCATATTTCTATTCTTGTAAATTTGAACTTCCAGTCCCCACATGAGTAGTATTCTATCCCAGACATTCCATACTCCCTTCCCCGGGAACTCCACTTCATGAGTAATTTCACATAACTTAAGAGCCTCGTCCTCACACCCATAAACATATAACCAATAGGCTAAGTGGCAAAGATTTTCAACATCCGATCCTCTATTAAACGAACATTTTTTTACCAGTTTCTTTGATAAGGACAAAACCTTCTTTTCTTTATGTCCCATCTGAATACTCTCAAACAATTCCTGATTCGTCATCTTTCCTTCTCCTCTCTCATAAAGTCGTGGTTTCAGTACCTTTTTGCCTCATTTTCCTCAAGCAATATTTCCGCATTTTCTGTTGAAAGTATTTGCTTTTTTACTATCTCAGTTTCAGGTGTCATAATAAAGCCCCTTTTCATGCTAATATAATAATGCATATCAGCACCATAAATGACGTCAATAAAATAAGTTACATTCCATGCATGATATCCGGTAATATATTCATGATCCGAATATTCTTCTATCTCATATAATTTCATACCGCTATCAGATGTGCATACCATAAACTTCCGCTTTATCCGTGTATACAATTAATCCGGATTATTTTCGACTTCATCCCAAAGTTCTTTGTTAAACCTTATTACCCGGGCTAACGATTTCATATCCAATTGCTCTGTCTTGAGTCCATAACCACTGACTTCATACTCATATGTCATTTCAACCTTGGCACCATTTTTTATTAAGTTTTGGATAAAATTATAAATCTTTTTGCTCGTATACCTTATTCCAAGAACCAATCTCAATCAAATTACCTTCTGGATCGGCGATATAACAAGTTCTTTGTCCCCACGGTTCAAGCTCTGGTTCTAATACAGACGTTGCACCATTTTTTATAGCATTGTTGTATGCCATATCAACTTCCTCAAAAGTATCAACATAGAGTGCAATTTCGCTATGACCATTTAGACCTTTTATATACTCATACCTTCTGTGTGTCATGTTTTCAAAATCTTTTCTTCCATATAGCAAAAACAATGTTCCATCCTTAACAAGATAAACATTTGATGTGTCTTCGCTTTCTTTAATCTCAAAGCCAAGAACATCTCTATAAAAGCGAATCATTTTCGCCATATCTTCAACAAATAATCCAAATCCATCTAATCTCATAGTCCACCTCCGTATATTCCAATTTTTCTTTCTAATCAACTATCCAGCAAACTCGGAAATTATCAGTTAGATAAATGATAAAATTGTTCTTAACTTAAATCAAGAGTTGTATAGCCAAACTCGTTGATATGTCTTTGCAAATTATGAAAATCTATCATGTTTTTATTTTTCCGAAATAGTCCTTTTTTATTAAACAATATTTTAGTATGTGCGTATGTGCTATACAATTCGATATATGGCGGTTCGGCAGTGATATTTCTTTCTCCGATACAGTTTCCTCTACTGTTGGGATATTTCCGATTGAAATTTATAGTACATTCTTTGTATGTCAACCAATGCAAATCACTAAATTTTATTCCATGCTCATCAATAGAAACAATATTCTCGTAGGAGACTTCTTTAACCTCAAGATGGAAATAATGATGTTTTGATTTAAAATACTCGACAGCTGCATTGATATGTTCCAGAAAAAATGCGATTTGTTCCTCCGTCAAACTACATTCCCATGGATAGTTGTTAGCCATTCCTGTTTTCCCGTATTGATATGCTGCCATACTATATTTTATTTCCGGTTTTATCCATTTTACAATCAGAAAATCGTTTTCCTCAAGCAATATTTCAGCGTTTCCTGTTGAAAGAATTTGTGCTTTTATTGCCTCTGTTTCAGCTGTCATAAATAAAGTTCCTTTCCTAACAAATACCAATTTCTTAGTTTTAAAAACGCTTGATATCATTTTATATTCATTGTGAATCTTCTAAATACACTATACATCTGTTAACATCTTTTGGAGAATAAAAAACCGGAACTTTCTTCTTCATAAACAACTTTTTGTCACTTTGAAGCATATTCTCTAACTCTGGTTCTATTCCTTCTTCGTAATCTCCATAATGCCCGATCGTGAAGCGGCACTCATGTTCCATATTATCTTTTGTCTTAAATATAATATGAGCTTCGGTATAGGGCTGGTTAAAATCATTAACTAACGTTACATCTTCGATGATCCCCTCGACCAGATTCCATTTTA
Organism: Lachnospiraceae bacterium GAM79; assembly: GCA_020735665.1. Lineage (NCBI taxonomy): Bacteria > Bacillati > Bacillota > Clostridia > Lachnospirales > Lachnospiraceae > Lachnospiraceae bacterium GAM79. Next base: position 5,437 of record CP085928.1, on the reverse strand, counting down.
TAATCACGGAAAATCGATTGACCAAATAGATGATAGGAATAATTGCAAAGAGAGCAGCTAAAAAAAGCCATCTGTTAAAAAGTCCGGCAATGATTCCGGGGATAGCCGTTATAAGCACCGCAATCATACACCTTTTACATGTTCTCTTTAATACTTTACTTTTGTATTTCCCCATTATCTTTCAGCTTTCCTTACAATTTCACCATCATGTCGGATTCATATTTTATAATCGTTGAAAATCAAAGTATTACAAACACTACTACCAAACATCCAACGAATCCCACGAACCACGGTATTATAAAAGATAGAAAATTTGCTTTATTTTTTCGAAGCAGAATCATTGCGGTTATCATTATGGCTAACCATGCGAACATAATAAAATATCCAAACAAAAGATAAACTACAGGACCGGTCAAAATTTAAAGAACCAGAAAAGCTTCCCGCCATATGGATTTTTCTTACTGAGCAACCGTGCCGAAACTGTATGGAATAATAAAAATGCACCGCTTATGATCGTCATCACCAGTTCAAACTGTGATACGACCGACATGGAATTATCATTATAGCCTATATAAACATTCTTACTGCCCAGAATGCTGCAATTTCCCTCATACCAGAACACATCGGCACCATTGACCGGTGAATCCGCCTTAATCTGCAGCACCGTATAAGTTGGCCGAATGCCTTTCCCATAACGTGATTTGTAATTTCTGACAGCATTTCCGCTATGTACCTTAACATGATTGGAGCTCTGCCGGGAGCTTTGATATGTTACAGTTCTCATCGAGTTTTATAGCTGATAAAGAAAGACTGAACGCCTCTTGTAATTGCCCATTATAAAAGGAAGTTTCCGCATTTGAAATTAATTCTGCAAGTTGATCTTTTTTGTCCATTGGCATCCAAATCATCCCCTTACGTAACATCGGTTTTTTTCAGTTCGTTTATTATCTCTATATCATAATCATTTGGAGCATCACTGAATGCTTTTTCTGCTAAAGTGACAGCTTCTTTTGAAATCGTAACCTCATTAGCTAAAACGTTCTCCAAAAAATTTTCAAGAGCCACCCGTTTTTCTCCATATTTCGCCAGTTCTTCAGCATCTTCCACAAGAGCATTCACAAGAGAGTCGTCATGAAATTGCATAGAGATATTTTTGAAGAACATATCATATGCGTCTTTTACCATTTTAATCTCCTCTCATAATTAGCGATTAATAGGAAAGCCAGTTACTATCCCTTCACCGCCTGGTTCAACAATCACTCTAATATCTAAACTATGGTTTTGTCCTTCAACAGTAAATCTAACTGGTCTACCATTTCTTGTGGTAAGAGGAGCGTTTGGATCTGGACCACCAATAGTTTTCGGTGCATTTCGACCACTTCCTGGACCTGTAGCTTGTTGCCAAATTGATTTTGGACTATTCGCAACATCTCCGACAGCCTTAATAGCATTATCATCGGACCAAGTATCTGGAAAAGCACTATTGCCAAATCCGCGATTTGGACCGTGCCCAGGATCATCTGGACCTTCGCCTTCAAGAATATGTCGTCTTCTATTATCACTAACTTTACATTCGGTATTGTGAACCCATACGGTATTTCTTCCAACAAAATATGTATGTGAGTTTTCAACCTGAAAATTATATACATTTACAGATATTTCGAACTCTTCAATCTTATACTTTTCGATTAATAAATCATCACCATTAACGCTAACAAGCTTATCACCCACAAGGAGTCTACCAGCCTCAATAAAGCCTCTGCCCTGCACATAAAATGGATGATTGTCTGTGGTGATGACTTCTTCACCATTGATTACAAGATGAACGAGTTTGTCCACCTTGCGGACATATGTTTCAAGGACAGTTTTTTCACTTGTTTCAAGCGTATCAGGATCAGTTGAAATAACCTTATCACCAGGATTTATCTTTTCAATAGCGAGCAGACCAGCAGTTGTAAGTACCAATGTACCAGCAACAAAGCACGCCATATTCTGAGAAGCAGCACCTGAGAACGAAGATACCAAGCTTACCCCCATCTGGAACTTGTTGTATACATCGCTCTGATGCATTTTGTTGTTAAGTTCCGTGATTGGGTTATTAGGATCAATCATCCCCAATCCTAATGATACCATGTCAAAACCATCCATACTATTAGAAATGGCCCCGCTGATTTTAGAGGTTGTCTGGATTGCGTTTCCTAATTTAGAACCGCAGGTTATGAATTTGCCGGCGATTCCGCCTACGCCGCCCAAGGCACCACCCATTATGGCACCATCTAATGCACCTTGGGCAAATCCTTCTAGGAATGAGCCTCCTGTTAGCATACTGGTAATTCCGCCAATCAAGCCACCGGTCAAAGCACCTTTTAAAGCTCCGATAAGAATGCCAGTGCCTATACCCTGTAAGCCAGGAACACAAATGCAGACAACAGCCACTACGATTTCAATTACCAGAACGATCTCTTTCCAGTGATCTTTACACCACTGACCGACCTTTTTCAAACCTTCGCAAAATTTTTCCCAGTCGGTCTTTTCGCAGTCAGGCTTAAGATAAGAGTATTGTTTGTAAAAGTCCTTCTTAGCACGTGAGATTTCGGATGATGCCGAATTATCACGATCTACCGTCAAGTTAATAAACTCATCGACTTCTCTTTGGGTTGCTTCGAGACCCGCAATCTGCTGTTCTTGTGTCTGAGAAGAGGTTCAAAAACAGTTAACTTCTAAATCAACTGTTTTTTGAAAGGTCGTTTCATCAGATTCTTATAGCAATCCAGCAAATAATCTCATAAATAATTGTCCCAGTCGCAAATATGCACTTCGTCCGGTTTGATATTGGTCTGTCACATCACGACATTCTCCCAGCGTGTTCACTCTTTTTTGAAATAGAACAACACCACAGCAACAACTCAAATCGACTTAAAATTCCAGACTATTCGCATTCAGCAAGAAATACTTCATTCCCATGATGACAAAACCTTCATCATTTCTCCAAGGCTTTTTGCTGCCATTTACAATGACGATCTTCTTGAAAGAGTCCGGGATATTACGCAGAGAATTGAACTCCTGCGTCTGTTTTTCTTCCGAAGTCATGTCATATGCAACCTGGATATAGTATCTCTGGTTTCCTTGATTCACCACAAAGTCAACCTCCAACTGCTTGCGAACACGTTTGCCCTCTTTATCCTTATCGAAGATATCCACGACACCCACATCAACATTGTAGCCACGGATCAACAGCTCGTTATAAACAATGTTCTCCATGATATGAGTAGGCTCCTGCTGTCTGAAATTCAGACGTGCATTTCTCAGTCCCAGATCCGTAAAGTAGTATTTCAGATTTGCACCGATATACTTTCTGCCCTTAATATCGTATCGGCTTGCCTTGGAAATCAAAAAGGCATCTGTCAAATAGTCGATATGCTTGGAGATGGTTTTATTAGCATAAGTCATCTGACGCTCACTGGCAAAGGTATTGGCAATCTTTGAAGGGTTGGTCGGTGCACCGATTGCAGATGCAAGCACATCAACCAGAATCCCAATCTCATCCACGTTCTGAATCTTATTTCTTTCAATAACATCCTTCAGATAGACATTTGCAAAGATGTTCTTCAGATAGTCTGCTTTCTGTCGTTCGCTCTGGAAACTTACGATCTGCGGCAATCCTCCGTAGATCATGTAGTCATCCCATGCATCATCATAATCGCCGTCATAGACAGAATAAAACTCTGCAAAGGAGAGAGGGTAGATTCTAATCTCATCACCTCTGCCACGGAATTCGGTCACAATGTCGCTGGACAGGAACTTGGAATTACTTCCGGTGACATACACATCAATATTGCTCATGCGGAGCAGGCTGTTCAGCACTTCCTCAAATTGTGACATAAACTGCACTTCATCAAGAAGCAGATAGTATTTGCCATCGTCTTTCATGGCATCTTTGATGTACTTGAAACACACCTTAGGATCTCTTAGTTCCTCATTTTCAATACCGTCCAATGCAATCTCAATAATATGATCAACATCAACGCCGTTCTCCAGTAAGTATCTCTTAAAGATGGTAAACAGCAAAAAGGATTTGCCACATCTACGAATGCCGGTAATCACCTTTATCATTCCATTATCTTTTCGCAGGGTCAGCTGCTGTAGGTAAGCGTCTCTTTTAATCTCCATCGTTACGCTCCCCCTTTCCGTGCATCTGCACACTTTTTAGTAATGAGATCCTATCACAGAACGACCTGAATTTCAATATGCATTCCCATTTTATGTGCATCTACACACTTTTATGTAATGTTGATAAATATATTTTCAGATTTTTTTGATTGCAGTGTCTATAATCGACTACTCCAATCGTTATTATAGGTAAACAACAAAAAAAAGATGGTTTCGATGTTTCATTAAATATGTTCGTTAGTCTTTTACACAAAGGATTCTATCTCCTCTGCGCCCTAATGCTTTTCGGATTCAGTTCAACAAACTGGACTTTATATAATTATTCCTCTAACTTTCCCCATTTTATAGGCTTTCCTGCCTGTCCATTAGTGAAATGATATGTAGTTTCCCTTATTTTTGCCCTTATGAGATAATCACAAGGGAAATAAGGGAATTTTTTTTAATCATTGCCTACCACTTTATCAAGAAGCCGAACCGATTTTCGTTTCGCATCTCTTGTGGAGTGAGCATAGACATTCATTGTGGTACTTACATCTGAGTGTCCTAATAATTCCTGCACATCTTTTGGAGCAGCTCCATTTGCCAAAAGGTTGCTTGTATAGGTGTGACGTAACTGGTGGAAATGAAAGCCTTCAAATCCCTCTAATGTTTTTGCCACCTTTCTGCATACCGTCCCCAAAGTAGTCGGAAGTTCCAGACAACCATCCGGTCTTAAGCAGACGAAAGAAATTTCTTTATAATCTGCCGGGACTTCCTCTGTTCTGTCTAAGCAGTAATATTCGTAGTACACTCTGTTTTTCTCTTTGACCTCTTTGTAGTAGTTCGTGTGATAAAGTTCTCCGTACTGCATTCGATTTTTTAACTGCTCTTTCCGGGCATTGCGGAAAATCTCTACCAGCGTATCTCCAAAATCAACAATCCTCACTTTTTTCCGCTTGGTTGGTCCGATGATATATTTGCGCTTTGAGCCATCATATCGGATGCTGCGTCTTATGGTAAGGCATTGTTCTTCCAGATTTACGTCCTGCCATGCCAAACCACAGGCTTCTCCAATACGAAGCCCGGCATAATAGGCTATCTGGATTGGAAGTATTGCGGCTGGGTTCTTTTTTTGAAGATACGCAAGCAGTCTTTCATAATCTTCTCGTGAAATTGGTTGGATATTTCCGTCCATGTCCTCATCCGAAAACAAATCAACTTCGTCCGTCTGATACCGCAGTTTAATATACTGCATGGGATTGAACGTAATATACTGTTTTGGAAATAC